>NZ_JAWLQI010000026.1:0-42394 GCF_036997785.1 Brachyspira pulli | reverse complement strand
TCTGTTTGAAAATTGACAAAATATATTTGTTTAGGTATATTATAATTTATAGTTCTATTTTTCCACCATTTTGTAAAGTATTTACAAACATTTCTTTTGCCTGAGCTAAAGGAGAAGCTTGCACTATAGATGTTACATTTTGCATTCCAGCTAATATCATATCAATATTATTTGTAGCTATTCCCTGATCTATAACATTAAAAAATTTATTTAATGATTTATCTCTTTCTTCAAATACTTTATCAAATAAATATCTATACGCTTTATATTTTGTTTTAATTTCTGCTAGACGAACTTCTTTTTCAGCTCTAATAGCTTCTATCTCTTTTTGAGTCTTTAATAATTCTTTAAAAGCATCAAATACTTCTTTACTATCAATTATGGCACCTAATCCTTGTACAGAAGTAGGAATTTTTGTAGGTATTTTACTTACCTTAATTAATTTTGTAGCTTGAGATATATTTTTTGACATAATGTATCCTTTTATTTATCTATTATTGGAGTATCTCTTATTTTTAGTAATTCCTGTGTTATAGCAATTAAAGAAAATATTTCTTTACTTTCTTTAGAATCTTTATTATTAATAATATATTCAACAGTTAAATTTTTATTGCATCTATTAATTGTATCTTTTGTTTTTTTATATTGATAATTAAATGCTTCAATTCCTTTATTTATTGATGATATGAGTTCATATGAGCTTTTTTTATATATTTGATTTTTTTGAATTGCTTCTTTTATTTTATCAATTGCATTTATTATTTTATATTCTTCCTCTTCTATTTCTTTTATCTTTTTATTTGCTGAAAGATGTGAAAATATAGGCATAACAACTAAACCAACACCAACACCAACTATAGGCCCTAAAGCTCCAAGCACAGCAGCACCTGCGGCCATTCCACCTCCGCCTGCTGCTACAGCACCTCCACCAAGTGCTGCTAATGCGGCATTAGCAGCGGCAGCTCCTGATAATGAAGATATTGCAGCTCCAGTTGATGCTGTTCCAAACGTACTAACTAACCATAATGCAGCAGGAGCAGCAGCAGTTCCTGCACTTAATGCTATACCGCTTTCCTTCATAGCATTCATTATAACATCTCCTGCTTCTAAACTGTTGGTTATATAATTCATATTTATACTAACTGCGGATAATTTTTCTTTTTTGGATTTTATTAATAGTTTATTAGAACTTATCATTTTGTTTATAATATCAATTTTAGTTATTGTTTTAGCAACGTTTTGAGCATTAATTTTAGTTTCTACTACATTTTGAAATATTGAAGTAAGTTCTTTATTTAATTTTTTATATTTATTTTCTAATCTTTTATATTTATTAAATGTTTTTTTATATCGTTCTTGAGCATTTTCTATTCTACCTGCAGCACCAAATGTAATTATATTCTTAAAACTCATATTAATCTCCATATTTACAATAAATCAAACATAGTTTTTAGTATATACAATTTATTTTGTTTATCAATGTTTTTAGCATATTTTTTTGGATTGTATATATTAATTATTTTTTCTTATGTCGTTAATAAAATAACCGATAATGTTTCAGAATAAGTATAACTAAACATAACTATTGAAATTTATCATTAATTATATATAATACTTATTCAAATTATTTAAAATTTTATAAAAAATGGATTATTATTAGATGTCAAATAAAAAGTTTAATTTAAGAATTCTTACAATCGCTTCTTGGGTATTATTATTTTTTGCTTGGATTTTCTTTTATGCTGTTACTCAAACACCAACAACAGTGTTTTGGGTAGTTTTAGCAATATCTTCTATTATTACTCTTATTACTTTAATAGTAGATAGGAAACATATTATATCTCTATTAAAGATGCGTTTTGTACATAAGGCTTTTTTTGGAATATTATCTTTAATAATAATTTTGGCAATACTTGTTGGTTTGTATATTATAAGTATAAACTTCCCAATGAGATTCGATTTAACTCAAAATAAATCGTATACAGTTTCACAGCAAACTATGGACGTTTTATCAAGAATAGACAGCCCTCTTTCTATTGTTGTGTTAAGATCTCCAAGTACAGATCCTACTTCACCAGATTGGAGAGCTGATTTATTATTAGAACAATATAAAAGAATAAATAAACATATCACAGTTGAATATATAAACCCTATAGAAAAACCTTCTGCTAAAAGTAAATATCAAATGACACAAGTTGGAGAAATAGTATTTACTTATGGTCAAAGTAAACAAGTTAGAGTTTATAGAAAAGATTTAACTACTCAGTCAAAAGTTACTTCAGACCCATTGTTTGTAGGTGAAGAAAAATTCACTCAGGCAATATATACATTATTAGACAATGAATCTTATGTAATATATTTTACTGTTGGACATGGTGAAAGACAGATACAAGACAGAGGCGGAGAAGGTTTATCTTACGTTAAAACTTATTTAGAAAATGAAAACTACAAAGTTAGAGAATTAAATATAATACTTGAAAATATTCCAACAGATGCAGCTTTGATTGTTATAGCAGCACCAGTTGAAACTTTCAGTGATTTTGAAATAGAGAAATTAAATAACTATGTAAAAACAGGCGGTAAATTACTTGTTTTATATGATAGTTTTATGGATAGAAGTAAGTTTAATTCTAATTTAGGTAATTTCCTATCAGATTGGGGATTCAAAACTAAAAACGATTATATAATAGATCCAGCTTCAAGTGTAGTTATACCAGTTAACGTTGTTCCTCAATACACTTCTCACCCAATAACACAAACACTTAAAGAAGGAAATGTATTTGCTTGTTTAGTTGTTGCTAGAAGTATATTAAGCGGTGAAAATCAATATAACGGCAGCTTTGAAAATATAATTACAACAAGTCCTAGAGGTTATGGAAAAGAAGAAGCTACTTTCGATTTATCAAGAGCTAGATTCAATCCTAAAACTGATATAATGGGGCCTGTACCTTTGGCTATTGCTGGTACTTATGAAATAGAAGGAAGAAAAGCTCCTGCAAGAATAGTTGTATTTGGTGATGCTACTTTTGCTTTGAATGCTTATATCAATCCTGAACAAGGTCAGTCTGTAGATGTAGCTTTTGCTGGTAACAAAGATTTATTTATGAATACTGTTGCTTATCTTTTAGAAGCTAGACAAAAAATTACTATAAGACCTAAAGAAGCTAGTATTAAGAATCTTACTCTTACAACTACTGAAACTAACTTCATAAGATACGTTGCTCAAATAGGTTTGCCTTGTTTATTTGGTATACTTGGCATATTAATATGGTTCTTAAGAAGAAGATAATTATTGATATAAATAACATAAAGGCATGCAGTTAATATAATATGAATAATATAAAAAAATTATATAAAAGATATTCATATTATATTAATTATGCATTATTAGTATTTATAAATGGTATATCCAGTGTATTAAATTATGTTTCTTCCATTTATGTAAATAGAAGTTTATCAATAGAAGATTTCGCTCATTATAATGGTATCATAAATATATATTCTATTATTGTTTTAACTGTTTCTAGTTTTAGTTATTATATAATGCATCATTATAGAAATGAAGAAGACGGTAAAACATATTGGTCTTACGGTTATTTCATGGCTTTTGTAATAACTATACTTTATATATTCTCAATACCATTAATGGATATATTTTTCAATATCAAAAATTATACTGCTCTTTTTATAATATCTATTGGTATATTTGCAACTATTTTAGGTATAGTATCACAGTCAATATTAAAAATTAATAATTATATAGCTTATGATTATATTGCAAGTTTAATAGCGATATTCATAGCTAAAATTATATTGCTTGCATATTTCATTATAACAGGATTAACATTAGAAAGAGCTGTAATATCTGTATCTTTATTTTGTATTTTATATTTGATTATTAATTTAATAGAATTAAAAAAACTTAAACTACCCTATTATATTAAAATTAATGAAATAAGAACTTATTTTTCAATTACAAACTTATCAAGATTTTTAATATATTTAATAAACATTGTTATTATAAATTTTATATTTAATTGGATATCATTAAGCGATGTTCTTATGGCTAATAGATATTTGGATAAGACAAGTGCAGGATACTACTCTACTATATCATTAGTAATAAAAATGTTTTTCTATATAGGAACTCCTATAGCTTCAGTAATGTTTTCTTATATATTAATAGCTAAAAAAGATAAGAAAAATAAAGAAAATAAAATACTTTATTATTCTATTGCACTTTTTGTATTTGCTTCATTTTGTTTATCAGTATTTTTAATTGTATTTGCTAAACAAATTGTGTTGATACAATTTACAAATAGATACGAAGCTATTATTCCATTAATTCCTCAAGCTGTAATTTTTGGATTTTCTTTAGGATTTACTGTGCTTACATTTAATTATGGTCTTGCTTATAAATTGTTTGCACCATTCTATGGATATTTAGTTATATTTTCTTATGTTTATTTTTCATTA
Organism: Brachyspira pulli; assembly: GCF_036997785.1. NCBI lineage: Bacteria > Pseudomonadati > Spirochaetota > Spirochaetia > Brachyspirales > Brachyspiraceae > Brachyspira > Brachyspira pulli. The sequence goes on along the minus strand of NZ_JAWLQI010000026.1, from coordinate 37,918 downwards.
AGAAATGGTCTTAGAACTTTTGAAAATTTTATGTTCGTAATGAAAGTATTTTTTATAGCATTACTTATATATAATATTCTAATTATAATAATACATAGAATAATTTTAAAGAGTAAAGAAAATAAAAAAGTAGAATAGAAAATTATTTATTATTATTCAGCACCTTTTTCAATAAGCATTTGAACTATTTTAGTATTATTATTTCTTTTTGCATAATATAAAGCAGTACGTCCATATCTATCTTTTATATTAACATTTGCCCCTGAATTTATTAATACTTCTGCTTTGGCTGTATTATCATTAAAAATTGCCAATATTAAAGCTGTAATATTTTCTAAATACATATTTTCCATATAAGATTTAAAATCTGCTTGAGCATCAATATTAACTCCAACTTCTATTAATTTTTTAGCTATTTCAGGATTTGTAGTAAGCATTAAAAGAGTAACATTTTTCACGTCCAAGTATCCTGTTTTTACTGTTATTTTAACATGAATATCAGCCTTGGAATCTATAAGTATTTTACTCATTTCATCATTATCATGTAAAAGTGAATATGCTAATGCTGTAAGTCCTAAATTATCTTGTAAATCAATATCAGCACCGCTTTTTATAAGTATTTTAGCTATTTCATTTTGTTTATGCAAAATAGATAAAATTAAAAATGTTAAGCCTCTGTCATTTTTTGCATTTATATTTACTTTTTTATTGTTTATGTAATTTAAGACTTCTTCTTTATTTCCACTTACTATATATGATAAAAATTCTTCTTCGGTTACATTATAAGAATAAAGGGAAGTAAAACTAAAAAATATAATCATTAATATAACTTTTTTTCATAGTCATGCCTTCATAAAAAACATATATATTTAAATATATACAAATGTAAGTATTTTTTCAATATATTATTTAAATTAATTTTCATATTATTAAAAAATAATTACTTATGTTTTAATAATAAATTTTATATTTATAGAAAATATATTAATGTTAAAAAATATTTTAATATTACAAAAATATTTTTTAATGTTTTGCTTTATTATTTTAAATATAAAAGAAAGTATTAAAAGTTTTTATTTATAGTAATATTTTTATTATTTAGCACCTTTTTCAATAAGCAGCTGCTCTATTTCGCTATTATCTCTATATCTTGCATAATCCAATGCTGTGTTTCCGTCTTTGTCTTTAGCATTAATATCAGCTCCCGATTCTATTAATAACTTAGCTAGTTCTGTATTATAATCAAAAATTACCCACATTAAAGGTGTAATATTTTCTAATTGTATATTTCTTGAATCATCATTTATAGATAATCTAGTATTAACTTTAGCACCAGCTTTTATTAATAACTCAGCTACTTCTTTATCTACATTAAATGTCAAAGGAGTAAAACCTTTTAAATATAATCCATCTGTCTTGAATGTTATTTTTGTATTTACATCAGATTTCTTTTCTATAAGCATTTTTGATAAATCTGTTTTCTCACTTTGTATAGCATGTATTAAAGCTGTAAATCCGGAATTGTCTTTTATATTAACATTAGCACATTTTTCTATTAGTATCTCTGCTATTTCATATCGCTCATAAAGAATAGATAAGATTAAAGGTGTAGCACCGTCCATAATATCTAAATTTATATTTGCTTTTTTATTATTTAAAAAATCTAAAACTTCTTCTTTATTACCATTTGTTATATGCGATACAAATTCTTTTTCATCTTTACTAAGTTCTGGATACAAAGCTTGAAAACTAAATAAAGTATACAATACTACCATCAATACAATTTTTTTCATATAAACCTCTTATTTAATATTCTATGCAAAATATATACTAATTGCATTGTTTTGTCAATTATATACTTCATTAGGGTATATAATTTTACGATGCTCGCATTTAATCACTTACACTATTTTTTGTATAGTAGTAATATTTGTATATTTAACTTTTATAGTTATTATAACTTCTAAACCGATAAACAATTAGCTGAAAACTTTAATTTAAATGACTTACAAATAAAAAAACTCTATCAGCTTTAGCTCATAGAGTTTTTAAAACTATATATTTTTTATTATTTAGCACCTTTGGTTATAAGTAACTGCTCTATTTTACTATTGTTTTTTTCTTTCGCATAATCTAATGCTGTTTTTTCGTTTTTATCTTTAGCATTGATATCAGCTCCGGATTCTATCAATAACTCAGCTATTTCAGTATTATCAGTAAAAATAAACCATATTAAAGGTGTAATATTTTCTAATTTTATATTTTTTCCATCATGTTTAAAAGAGAATTTAATATTAATGTCTGCACCAGCATTTATTAATAATTGAACTACTTCTTTATTTTCATTAATTACTAAAGGAGTAAAATTTTTCATATATACTCCATTTTTATTTAATGATACTTTTGTATTTACATCAGCTTTTTTTTCTATAAGTATTTTTGATACTTCTGTTCTATTGTACATTATAGAATATATTAAAGCTGTTAATCCTGGCTTGTCTTTTATATTAATATTTGCACCTTTTTCTATAAGCATTTTTGCTATTTCATCTTGCTCAAAAAGAATAGAAAATATTAATGGTGTAGCACCATTTTCTATTCTAGCATTTATATTAATTTTCTTATTATCTATAAAATTTGAAACTTCTTCAATATCACCAGATGCTATATACGATAAAAACAGTGCTTCATTTTCAGCTTTTTCTGGATACAGTGCATTAAAACTAAATAAAGTACACAATACTGCCATTAATACAATTTTTTTCATATAAACCTCTTTTTAAAAATATTTTAATATATATTATTATTTTCTCAATTTTATATTTATTAGTTATTATTTAAGCAATACAGAATTTATACTTAATTACTGTATTGCCTATAAATTATTTACACTATTGAATTATATAACAACTAATAAAAATTATTTATAAACTTTTTAAAGTGATAAATAAGTAGTTGATAACTTTAGTTGTCAGCTAGCTATCTTTCAGTAAGTTTATCGCTATAAATAATAATAGATTATTAATTAGCACCTTTTGCTATAAGTAACTGCTCTATTTTAGTATTGTTTTTTTCTCTAGCATAATCTAATGCAGTTTTTCCGCTTTTATCTTTAGCATTGATATCAGCTCCAGCTTCTATCAATAACTGAGCTATTTCAGCATTATCATTCAAAATAAACCACATTAAAGGTGTAGCATTTTCTAATTTCATATCTTGTCCAGGATATTTTGCAGTCAATTTTATATTAATATCAGCACCGGCATTTATTAATGATTGAGCTACTTCTTTATCTTCATTAAGTAATAAAGGAGTAAAATTTTTCATATATATTCCATTTTCATTTAATGAAAGCTTTATATTTACATCAGCTTTTTTTTCTATAAGCATTTTTGATACTTCTGTTCTATTTTTCATTATAGAATGTATTAAAGCTGTAAATCCTGATTTGTCTTTGATATTAAGATTTGCACCTTTTTCTATAAGCATTTTTGCTATTTCATCTTGCTTATAAACAATAGATAATATTAATGGTGTCATACCATCATCTAATTTGGCATTTATATTGATTTTTTTATCATCTATATAATTTGAAACTTCTTCAATATTACCAGATCCTATATACAAGAAGAACTGTGCTTCTGTTTCAGCGTTTGCTGGATACAGTGCATTAAAACTAAATAAAGTATACAATACTGCCATTAATACAATTTTTTTCATATAAACCTCTTTTTAAAAATATTTTATAAAATGTATATATTAATTGTATTATTTTGTCAATATGAATATTTTATTATCGATAATAAAATTCTGTATTATATATATTAATATGATAATATTGTGAATTATTATGTTATTAATATGCGTTTTTATGTAAATATAGTTAAATAATTAATGAAAAATAAATATTTTTTACATGATTATAATGTTATTAATAAAATAAAAGCTGACAACCGAAATAATCAGTCATCAGCTTTTTTATCAAGTTTTATAGAAAGAAATAATTTTTTAATTATGATTTCTTTCTTTTTAAGTCAATTTGTCTTTGAATTTCTTTTAAATTTTTTACATAAATTGTATTAGTTTTAATATCAATTTTACCTGTTTTTACCAAGTTATTCAATACTTTTTGAACATCAACTACTTTAACACCGCACCAGTTTGCAATATCATTTATAGTAGCATTTAATTCCTGAGGTTCATAATAATGATCTCTAGGAATGTTTTGAAGTTCAGCAAGTAAAAGCAAACAGTCATAAACTCTTAGATCTGTTTCATTTAATTGTAATATTAAAAGTCTTCTTTTAGCATCGAATATTCTTTTAGCGAACATTTTTGAAAGTTTAAGAGCCATTGCTGTATTATTTGCTAATATATTTTGGAAATTTTCTTTTCTTAATTCTAATAAAACAGTGGGTTCATTAGCTATTGCAGATGCACTTCTAGTAGTGTCTTCAAGTATGGCCATTTCACCAAAAAAATCACCTGGATAAACTATGTCTAATAATTTTTCAACATCTTTAATAACTTTAGTAATCTTTACAGAACCACTTTGAACCATGTAGAATTTATCGCCTTTTTCATATTCCAAGAATATAACATCATCAGTATTGTATTTTTTTGTATGAGAAGATAAATTATTATCCATATCAATTTTCCTTAATTAAAATTATAACCTAGAAGCATTAGCATAAGCCTCTTTAGAGAAATTATCCATAGGAGGCATTGAAATAACTTTTTGATAATATGCTTTGGCTTTAGTTTTATCACCTTTAGCTTCACAAGTTTTAGCCAAAAAGAGTATAGCTTCTTTTACATTTGCAGATTTAGGATATTTCTTTATAGCAGAAAGAAGCACTGTAGAAGCATTGTCATATTTATTTATATTGTAATAACATTTTCCCATATAGAAAATAGCATTCTCAGCTACAAGAGCATTTGTACTCTTTAATAAGCTATTAAATATTTTAATAGAATTAATATAATCATTATTATTGTATAATTCTACTGCTTTATTGTAATTTGGATCATTAATAGTAACATTCTGAGATTTTGCATCAGGTTTAGCACTTGATGAAATAGGTGCAGAAGTAGGAGGAGCTATATCACTATCATCAGTTATATCTAATTCTTCCTTACATTCTTCTATTTTCTCTTTAGCAGTATTATAGAATGATGAATCTTCATCAGCATATTGTATGTATCTTTTATAGGCATATAAAGCATTTCTATATTTTTTATTTTTGAAATAAAACTCTCCAATACCATACAAACCTTCTAAAGTATCAATAGTACCTTCACTTGTATCATTTTCAACTAATTCTCTAACCCTCTTATTTATCCTTCTAAGCTGAGTAGAAAAAACTTTTAACATTTTTATAATGATAGGTTTATTCTTTTCAATCAGACTTTCAAATTCTTCATAAGTAATAATAATAACAACACAATCTGTCAAACATTGAACAGTATCTTCTTGCGGATATGTTCCCAGTATACTTTTTACACCAAAAAACTCACCAATATTGATAAGTTCTCTAGTTTCATAGCCTGTTTCTTCTGACAAAAATATGCTTTGAGCCTGACCTTGTTTTAATATGTAAACTCTATCAGAAGTATCCCCAGTAAAGTATACTATAGAGCCTGCTTTATATACTCTTGTTTGCATTTAATTTGTCCTCAATTAATATTTATTCTAATTAATATATTTTAGAATAAAAGAGATAGTTTTTTACCTTAACTTTTATTCTATCACTTATAATACTTTTTTCAAGTTATTTTTTCTATTTTCTTGTTTTATTTATCATGTCTACTGTTTCTACATCAAGTTTTGTTCCCCTTGTTTTTAGATCATCAATTATAATTTTTATTTCATCATCAGACATATTCTGACCAAATTTGGCTTTTGCTGTGATGTTTTTTATATTTATAATACCTATTAACATGTTATTTTGGGCATAGTCAAACATTTTATCATCTATTGATAAATTATTATTATTTGGTTCATATTTCTTTACCAATTCATACAAAATACTCCTTCTTTCTTCTGTATCTTGTATGGTTTCAAATTTACCTTCAATAAATACAGAAAAGAAAAATTGAGTAGGTATCATTTTATTGTTCATAAATGTAGATGGTATATATGAATATACTTTTGAAGCTGTGAAAGAAATATTAGGATTATTTTTTAGAATTTCATATTTTCTTCCAGACATAGCACCATGAAAATATATTTTATTATCTTTGTAACAAAAACTAATTGGTACAGCATAAGGTATAGTATCTGGTAAAGCCATAACACCAAATTCTATATTATTTAGCATAGTTTCTATTTCATTCATATTTTCAAATATAAAATCTTTCCTTCTCATTCCATTTCCCTATTTATATTTTACATATAGTAATAAAAAATAATATATATTATATATACGGTTTATTGTGTTTTTTCTTTAATTATATTATTATAGTTATTGATTGTAATAAAACATATTTGGAGATTTATTGTGAAAATAGCTATTGCTCAAATTGAAATAATACCATCGATACCTTGTGATAATACAGTTAGAATCATAAGTGCTATAAGTTCTGCTAAAAAAAATAAAGCAGATATAGTAATATTTCCTGAATTAGCTGTATCTGGATATATGCTTGGTGATATGTGGGAAAGTGAAGGATTTGTAAGAGAATGTGAGGAGCTTGGTGAAGAAATTATCAAGGCTTCTAATGGCATATATGTTATTTTTGGAAATGTAGCATCAGATAAAACTAAGAAAAACTTTGATGGAAGAATAAGAAAATATAATGCCTTATTTGTAGCAAAAGATGGAAAGTTAATACATAACAATTCTACTTCCTACCCTTTTACAATAAAATCTTTACTTCCTAATTATAAGGAATTTGAAGATCCAAGACATTTCTTTAGTTTAAAAGACTTAGCTTTTGAAAATAATGCTGATATAAAAGAATATTTAAAACCATTAGAAATAGAATGCAATGGAGAAAAAATTAAACTTGGTTTGACAATATGTGAAGATGCTTGGAGCAGTAATTATTCATTTTCTCCTATAGATATAATAAATAGCAATAAAGATGTTGATTTATTTGTTAATATATCAAGTTCTCCATATACTTTAGTGAAAGATACTAAACGTCATAAAATGTATGGAGATATATCAAGTAAACATAATATTCCTTTAATATATGTTAATAATGTAGGAATACAAAATAATGGAAAAACAGTTTATACTTTTGACGGCGGAAGTTCTGTTTATGACAATAATGGTAAATTATTAATAACTGCGGATAGATATGAAGATAATTTGTATTATGTAGATATAGATGTAAAAAATAAAATATTCCCAAATCCTATAGAAATAAAAGAGGAAAATGAATATAAATTAATATACGATACAGTTATTTATGGTATAAGAAAATTTATGAAATCTATAGGAATCAATAAAGTAGTTATAGGTGTATCAGGCGGAATTGATTCAGCATTATCATCTGCTATGTATGTAAATGCTATTGGTAAAGATAATGTTCTTTTAGTAAATATGCCAAGTAAATTTAATTCTAATACTACAAAAAATCTTGCAAAAACATTAGCTGATAATTTAGGCTGTGCATATATGGTAGTTCCTATACAAGAATCAGTAGATTATACAGTAAAACAATTAGAAACCTCCCCTATTATAAAAGATGGAAAAGAAAGTAATTTAACAGTATCATCTTTTGTTATAGAAAATATACAAGCAAGGGATAGATCTTCAAGAATTTTAGCTTCTATTGCTGCTAGTTTTGGAGGTGTATTTACATGTAATGCTAATAAGACAGAAACTATGGTAGGATATTCTACTATGTATGGTGACGGAGCTGGCTTCTTTGCATGTCTTGCTGATTTATGGAAATATCAAATATACGGACTTTCTAATTATGTTAACAAAGAAGTATTTAAAAAGGAAATTATTCCTGAAGGTACTATAAATATTGTTCCAAGTGCAGAATTATCTACTGCTCAAGCTGTTGATGAAGGCAAAGGTGACCCTATAAAATATGATTATCATGATTATTTATTTAAATATTTAATGGAATCTTGGAATAGAGCCATATTAGAAGATATTGCTGATTTGTATATTAAAGGCGAACTTGAAGAAAAAATAGGCTGTCAAAAAGGTATTTTGAATAAATATTTTAAAACTGGCAGTGAATTTATAGATGATTTGGAAAGATGGTGGAAGCAATATATGGGAATGGGTATATCAAAAAGAATACAAGCTCCTCCTATACTTGCTGTAAGCAGAAGAAGTTTTGGGTTTGGAAATAGAGAATCACAAAATAGAGTTTATTATACAGCAAAATATTTAGCCTTAAAAAACAAAATACTTGATTTAAATTAATATTTATGTAAATTTTATTTTAAAATTATTGAGTATATAAATTTTTACTTGCAAAAAGCGATAATAAATGTTATATTTATATAGAGTAATTTATTTAAACTATATAAAAAAATAAATAGGAATTATATATAGTGGCAGCAAATATAATAGATAATAATATACGACAGGATATCCTTGATTATTCTGCTATACTTGAAACTACCGTGAAAGATATACATTCTTTCTTGGAAGAAGTAGGAAGAGTATATAGTTTTATCGGTGAAAAATTTCCTATGATAGAACAGGAAATGAAAAATGAAAACGAAAAAGCTAATAATTTGTTGTCATATTTTACTAATAAAGATAAGGGTGTAAAAAACTTTTCTAATGATTTGGAAGAAAACCAGGAAGATTTCTTTATGTCATTTGATAGAATGCAAGGGTTTATAGCTCAAGATAATGAGTTATCAGATTCTCTTGTTGAAGATGTTGGTAAGACAAGTAATATAATGGATTCTATAGAGCAAATAAGAATGCTTGCAGATCAAATTAAAGTATATTCTTTGAATGCCATTATAATATCATCTAAATATGGTGCCGGCGGTAGAGCTTTTGGAGAGATATCTAAAAACATCATTAAAATGTCTGAAACATCAAATGAACAAGCTGATCAGATGAATAGAATTGGTAAAGAGTTATTTGTAAGATTTGAGTCATTTAAAACTGAAATTTTAAAGACTAATGAATTACAAAGACAAAACTTTACTATCATGAGAGAACAGCTTGATAAAGAACATAATAATATGGTTAATTCCTTTGCTGTTTTTTCTAATATTATATCAGATATCATTTCAAGAGTAGATAACACTTATGATTTTATATTTGAAATAATGATGGTTCTTCCTCGTGAAGATATAGTTAGACAGCAGACAGAACATATAGTTGAGTCTATAAATTCTATAGTTTATGAAAACAGGAATTTCATTGATTTTTATGGTAAAGAAGTAGAATCAATGGATGCTGAAGAGCTTGAAAAAGAAGAAAATCAGACTTTAGAACACAAATTACTTGACTTATTGACTTTTGACGATGTAGTTTTGACATTAATAATAGAAAACTTTAAATCTATACATGAAGAAATAGATTTAACAAACTCTGATATTTATAAAAGTTTGAAAGGTTTAAAAGACGCTTTATCAGATATAACTTCAGATAGAACTACTATAGTTGAGTATATGATTGGAGGAGAAAGCGGTAAATCAGAATTTCCATTTACTGTTTCAGAATCATTGTTTAATGAGTATATGGGATTTATTAAACTTTATTTAGAGAATTTTAAATTATTCCTAACAAATAAATATAGAATATCAGACAGTAATATAGCTATTATAGACTCTATTGAAGAATTAGAGAGTATGTTCTTAGAAACTAAAAACATTGCTAAAACATTTAACTCGATTAACTTTTTGGCAAAAATAGAACTAGAAAAGAATAGCGATATATTCAATAACTCTCAAACTTTCTCAATAGAAAGCGTTGAATCAATAGCTACAAACATTACTGAAACAGTAGATGCTTGTTTGGAGCAATTCCATAATATTAAATCAGCAATATTTAGCTCTATTAATAAATTTAAATCTAACATTAATCAACAATCTACAGAGCATTCATTTATAGAATCTATGACAGAGAGTGTTAGTAAGCGTTTAGATGAATCAAAATATATTATTAATAATAATATTAAAAGATTAGATAGTTATGCTGATGAATTATTTGGACTTATAGATAAAACTTTAATAGATTTAAGTACATTAAGTACATTGCTTACAAAGATTAATGAAATAATAGAAATCTTTAATAGCATGAGAAATGTTATAAGAGATAAGAAAAATGAGTACTATAAAATATTAGGTATAGAAAACTGGAAAATAGAAAGTGATAAATATTTGGACATAGTTAATTCATATACAATTAAGAAAGAAAGAGCTATCGCAAACAGTATTTTATCTGGAGAAGAAGCTCCTAATGTCGATATAAGTATAGATGTAGGAGCAGATAGCGGTGACTTTACTATGTTCTAATAAAAGTAATGGAGGTGTTTGTCTATGTCAGTTATAGAAATAAATGACAATCTTAATATAAGAACTATGAGTAAATATTTTAAGAATGTTATAAAAAGTGCAAATTACAATGATGATATTACTGTGAAATTTAATTGTGAAGGTGATGCCCATATAGATTTAGCAGGTCTTCAAATATTGTATGCTATGAAAAAAGAACTTGCGAAAAATCAAAAAAATCTTATAGTAGAAGGCATGGATAATTTGTTTGTAGAATATTTAAAAATAATTAATGATAAAAATAATTAATGATATAAGAGGTTAAATGTATGGCTAAAACAATACTAATTGTAGACGATTCAAATACAGCTAGAGCATCTGTTGAATATACCTTGAAAAAGGGCAGTTATACTGTAGTGTCTGCAGATGATGGTACTACAGGATTGGAGGTATTAGGTAAAACTCCGAATGTTGATATGATAATAACTGACCTTAACATGCCTAAAATGGACGGTATAGAATTTATTAAGCATGTAAGAAAGGTAGATCAACATAAATATACCCCTATTCTTATGCTTACAACAGAATCTCAAGATGAGAAAAAAATGGAGGGTAAGGCTGCTGGTGCTAGTGGTTGGCTAGTAAAGCCATTTAACCCAACTCAACTTTTGGACGTTGTAAAACGTTTCTTAAATTGATTGTCAACCGTCTTATTATGAGCTAATAAGAATTTTATTAAAGGTAGAGGTGTAATACATGTTTGATAGTGATGAATTTATATCCATATTCTTAAGCGAAGCGAAAGAGATTGTAGAAGGGCTTGAGAATGATTTAGTTTTATTAGAGGATAATAAAAGTGATGAAGATCTTTTAAATAAGATATTTAGAAGTGCTCATACTCTTAAATCTTCAGCAGGTACAGTTGGTTTTACCACAATGAGTGAATTAAACCACGTTGCTGAAAATTTATTGGAGAAAGTAAGAAGTGGTAAATTAGATGTAACTCCACAAATGATAACAGTGTTATTGGAATTCTTGGACACTGTTAAATTGATGTTGCAAAATATCGTTGATGGAAAAAGTGAAACAGAAGGTGTTAATAATATAGATTCTTTAAAGGCTAAAATTAAAGCTATAGCAGATGGAAATGATCCTTCAACAGTATCCTCTACTCCAGCTCCAAAAGCAGCTGCAGCACCTGAACCTAAAAAAGAAGAGCCAAAGAAAGAAGAGGAAGCTCCTAAAGCAGAAAAGGAAGAGCCAGAAGCTGTTAAGAGCGGAAGTAATTCTTTCCATATTGATATGGGATTTAAAAATACTATTTTCGATAATGGTATAGACCCTCTTATGTTCTTAAATGACTTAAGAGCTATTGGTACTATCAGTAATTTGAAAATAGAATGTAATAGTCTTCCAAGTATTCTAAATCTTGAAGACCCTTATGTTTGTTATACACAGTTTTCTTTGGATTTTGATACTGATGCTCCAGAAGAACAAGTTCAAAATATATTCTTATTTGTAATAGATGATAATGATATTAATATCGTTAATACAAAAGCAGAAATAAAAGATGATGATGCTAAACCTGCTGAAGCAACTCAAGAAGTTCAAGAAACTCCAGCAGAAGAACAAAAGCATGAAGAAGCTCAAAAAACAGAAGAAAAAACTGCTGAAGCACCAGCTGCTGCATCTACTAATCAGCCAGCTGCTACTGCTGCACCAAAAGCTAAAGTACAAGCTCCTTCTACTGTAAGAGTTGATACAAGAAAACTTGATAGTTTAATGAACTTAATTGGAGAACTTGTTATAGCTCAGTCAAGAATAATGCAGCTTACTCAAAGTTTAGATATAGATAATGGATTAAAAGAGGCTGTAAGTTCAATGGATAGAACTTCAAGACAAATACAAGAAGAAGTTATGAATATCCGAATGATGCCTATAGGCCCTATATTTACTCAGTTCCATAGATATGTTAGAGACCTTAACTTGGAATTAAATAAAGAAGTTAAGTTAGTATTAAAAGGTGAAACAACAGAAATAGATAAAAATATGTTAGAGCAGTTATCTGACCCTCTTAAACATATTATAAGAAACTCTATGGATCATGGTATAGAAAAAACTAAAGAAGAAAGAATAGCAAGAGGTAAACCTGAATATGGTACTATTACTATGTCAGCTGCTCACCAAGAAGGTCACGTTGTTATAGAAGTATCTGATGATGGTAATGGATTAAATAAAGAAAAAATATTTAATAAAGCTGTAGAAAAAGGTTTGCTTTCAAGAGATGGAAAATATTCTGATATAGAAATATATAGAACTATATTCGCACCTGGTCTTTCAACTGCAGATAAAGTTACTGACATATCTGGTAGAGGTGTTGGTATGGACGTTGTTAGAGCTAATGTTGAAAAGATGAAAGGTAAAATAGAAATTAAATCAACAGAAGGTAAAGGCAGTACATTTATTATTAAACTTCCTTTAACATTAGCAATCATTGAAGGTATTACTTTTGCTTTGGGTAAACAAATATACATTATGCCTCTAATCTCTATCATAGAACAAATTAAAGTTAAAAATGAACAAGTTAAACCTTTTGAAGGTAAAGGTGAGATGATAAAAATTAGAGAAGAATACTTACCTTTAATCAGATTACATAAAGTATTTGAAATAGATACACAAGTTGAAAATATAGAAGATGGTATTGTTGTTGTTGTTGAAGCCGGTTATAGAAGATGTGCTATATTTGTAGATGAACTTTTGGATCAGCAACAAGTAGTTATTAAGTCTTTGGATTCAGCTTTCAGTAAACATGCTGGAATAGCTGGCGGTACTATACTTGGAGATGGTAGAATAGCTCTTATTATAGATATACAAGGGCTAGTTAATATGTCTTTACAAGGAAAAATAAACAACGGTGTAAAATAAAGGATTGAAATATGTTAGATAATCAAAAAATAAATGCTGCTAATATACCTCAAGTTGGTGGTACTGGTTTAGACCATGAAGAAAATCTTTCTACTGAACCAAGTCAACAATTTTTAGTATTTAAAATTGATAATGAAGAGTATGCTCTTGATGTTTTAAGTATTGATGGTATTGTTGGTGTTACTAATATCACTCCTGTACCTGGAAGCCCTAAGTTTATGAGAGGCTTAATGAATTTAAGAGGTAATATTTTACATATTGTTGATATAAGAATAAGGTTTGGATTGGACAGAAGAGACGATCACTCAATAGAAGATGATGTAATAATAGTAATATCAACTACTAATAGAAAATTCGGAATATTGGCAGATATGGTTAGTGATGTTATAACTGTTTACGAAAGTCAAATGACAGAAACACCAATAGATAATATGAGAGGTCTTCAAATCTCTAATGTTATTAGATTAGAAAATAAAATTATTATGGTTTTGCCTATAGATGAAATAATTAAATCTAATGATGATAGCAATAAAACAGTATAAAAGTAGTTAATGGGGTATGAAAATATGGATGATATGAATGCTAATATGCCTGCTTTAACTGATTCAGAATTTAATGAGTTAGTTAAAATTATTTATGATAAAACTCGTATACAGATGTCTAGTCATAAAAGGGCTTTAGTTACTTCTAGACTAAGTAAAAGACTTAGAGCATTGAATATGGATTCTTTTAGAGAGTATATAGATTTCGTAAAAAATGCTAAAGATGAGGAGTTAACAAATTTTGTAAATGCAGTTACTACAAATAAAACTGATTTTTTTAGAGAAAATAAACATTTTGAATATATGAAAAGTACTTTACTTCCAGAATGGGAGAAAAACTTTAAAGATGGAAAAGTTAAAAACCTTAGAATCTGGTCAGCAGCTTGTTCCACTGGTGAAGAGCCATATACAATACAAATGACACTTCACGAGTATTTTGGAAGTAATTATGATAGATATGATATAAAGGTTTTAGCTAGTGATATAGATACAAATGTACTTGCTCATGGAAGGGCTGGTATTTATAAAGAAGAATCTGTGGAACCTATTAACCCTAACCTTTTAAGAAAATATTTTTTGAAAGGTACTGGCGATAATGATGGATTATATAAAGTAAAAGATATACTTAAAAAGAATCTATTTTTCAGACAATTGAATTTCAAAGATGAAGATTTCGATATACATACTCAATTCGATTTGATTTTTTGTAGAAATGTTATAATTTATTTTGATAAAGAGTTTCAAAAGGAATTATTTAATAAATTCCATAGATATCTCAAGGATGATAGTTTTGTATTTATAGGACACTCCGAAACTTTATTTGGAGTATCAGATAAATTCAAATATGTGGCTAGTAATATTTATAAAAAGATTTAAGTAGGGGTAATAATAATGATAGATTTTCCAGCAGCGGCTAACAGTAATTTTAAAAGAATAACTATATACATAGGTGGATATTATGCATCTAAAGAACCCGCTGTAATTAAAACAGTTTTGGGTAGTTGTATATCTGTTTGTCTTTTTGAAAATAAGTTAAAATTTGGCGGTATGAATCACTTTATGCTGCCAGAAATGAGGGAGTGGGAAAACCCAGCAGAAGATTACAACAATACTAGATATGGTGTTTTTGCTATGGAGGTTCTGATAAATGAAATTATTAAACTAGGTGGTAAGAAAGAAAACCTTACTGCTAAAATATTCGGCGGCGGGCATGTTCTTTCTGGTATGACTAGTAATATTCTTCAAGTACCAGATAAAAATATTCAGTTTGCTAAAAAGTTCTTAGCAGATGAAAAAATACCTATAGTAAGTGAAGATATAGGAGGTTCTTGGCCTAGAAAAGTATTTTTCTTTAATACAGAAAATAGAGTTTTAATGAAAAAGCTTGAAGGTAAAACTAAAGAATTCTCAGCAGAACAAGAGATTAAATATTCTAAAAACTTACAACATAAGCTTGAGGAAAAATCAGATATCACATTGTTTTAATATATTAATAATTATTAAGGATTTTTTATGGCTACAAAAATTAAAGTATTAGCTATTGATGATAGCGCATTAATTAGACAATTACTAACAAAGATAGTGAACTCAGATCCTGCTTTGGAAATGGTTGGTACAGCAGCTAATCCAATTTTGGCTGAAAATAAGGTAAAAAATCTTAAACCAGATATTATTACCCTAGATATTGAAATGCCAGAAATGGATGGTATAACTTATCTTAAAAAGTTAATGTTAAACAACCCTATTCCAGTAATCATGTTCAGTTCTTTGTTGGATAAACATAGAGAGTTAGCTTTAGACGCTTTAAATATAGGTGCTTTTGATTATGTTATCAAACCTACAGCTAATGTTAGATATGCTGTTGAGGAATTAGCTACTGACTTGGTAGAAAAGATAAAAAATGCTTATGCCAATAGAGCTAAATTCTATAGGAAGCATGGAGTTTCTATGCCTACAGAAACAACTTCTACTGTTACTGAAAGAACTCCTATAAGTTTGGAAGCTCCAAAAACTCCTGGATTTAAAGTTTATCAAAAAAATACTGCTGACATAATATTACCTCTTACACCTTCAAGAGAAACTCCTATGGATAAAATTATTCTTATAGGTTCTTCTACAGGTGGTACAGAGGCTTTAATAGAATGTCTTAAAAATGTTACACCTTCAGCTCCTCCTATTGTTATAACTCAGCACATGCCTGAACACTTTACTACTTCTTTTGCTAAGAGATTAAATAGTATTCTTAAAATTGAAGTATTTGAATCTGAAGATGGTATGCCTATAGGCAGAGGTCAGGCTGCTTTGGCTCATGGTGGAAGACACACTATGATTAAAGTAAAAGGCGGAAAATATTACTTAGAAGTAAGAGATGGAGAGCCTGTTACTAGACATAAACCTTCTGTAGACGTATTATTTAGAAGCGGTGCAGTTTATGCTAAAAATAAAGCTATTGGTATTATCTTAACTGGTATGGGTGATGATGGTGCTAATGGTATGAAAGAAATGAAAGATGCTGGTGCATACAATATAGCTCAGAATGAAGAAACTTGTACTGTATTTGGTATGCCTAGAGAAGCTATAGCAAGAGGTGGTGTAGATGAGGTTTTACCTTTAGATAAAATACTTGCTGCAGCTTTGAAAAGAGTATAATCTAAAATGAAAGAAAATATAGATTTATACAAGTATATGAATAAATGGGTAGGTAATTCCACTACTTACCCTTATTATAAAATTGATGCAAAATTAGATTTAATATCAAAATTAATATCTTCTCATAAATCATTTCAAAATATTTCTATTGTAGCATCTGGAGCTAAAAGAAATCGAACAGATGTAAACTATATGGAGTATTTAAATGTATATCTAATATTAGATGAAAATCAAAATTCATTAGATACAAGAAAATTTAAAACTTCTATTCTAAATGCAATAAAAACAAATAAAGCATATTCTGATAAAATTAATGAAATAGCTTATTATTTGATATTACAAGATGATAATGAGAAGATATTACTTCTACCCTCTTTCAAAAATATTGAAAATAATGTGGAAGGTGCTTTAGTTACTACTTCTGATGGTTCTAATGAAATATTTTATCCCAAATTAGATAATAAAAATTTTGATAAGAAAGAACAGGAATGCGGAGTAAATTTTATTAATTTAATAAAAATATTTAAACATATATTTTTGACTTTTGCTTCTGAAATTAAATCATTAAATGAGCTTTCTTCTAGTATAATTGAAGCCCTTATATGGAACCTTCCTAATGAATATTTTAGATTTAGGGATTATGATGAGGCTGTATTGAAAGCTATTGATTATATATACGAAAAAATAGCTAGTGATGATTATATGTCTCTTTCTGAAATTAATGATATTAAAGTATTATTTTCTACTAGAAATAATCTTCACAGAAAAGAAATTTTGCAGGCTTTATACAAAATAAAACAAATCATACAAGAAAATTTATAAAAAATTCACTTTTTTTGTCTTTTTTAAAATAACTACTAACAGTAATATTGTATTAATTCTAACTAATGATATAATATTTGCAATTATTATTTATAATAATACTTTATGGGAGAATAAAAATGAAAAAAATACCAGAAATATTCGGTAGTATGGTTTTTAATGATAATGTAATGAAGGATAAACTTCCTAAAGATATCTATAAAAAATTAATAAAAACCATAAAAAATGGAGAGCGTTTAAATTTAGAAGTTGCTAATGTTGTTGCTCATGCTATGAAGGAATGGGCTATAGAAAAAGGTGCTACACATTTTACTCATTGGTTTCAGCCTATGACAGGTGTTACTGCTGAAAAACATACTAGCTTTATAACACAAACAAGTGACGGCGATATACGTATGGAATTTACTGGTAAGGAATTAGTACAGGGTGAACCAGATGCTTCTAGTTTTCCTTCAGGCGGACTAAGAGCTACATTTGAAGCTAGAGGATATACAGCTTGGGACCCTACTTCTTACGCTTTTATAAAAGGTGATACTTTATGTATACCAAGTGCTTTCTGTTCTTATAGTGGCGAATCATTGGATAAAAAGACTCCCCTACTTCGTTCTATGCAGGTAATAGAAAAAGAGACTAAAAGAATATTAAAACTTTTCGGACATAACAATATTAATAGAGTATTTACAACAGTAGGAGCTGAACAGGAATATTTTTTAATAGATAGAGAACTTTATTTACAAAGACCAGATTTAAGATATTGTAAAAGAACATTGTTTGGAGCTTGTCCTCCTAAAGGTCAGGAATTAGAAGACCATTATTTTGGTGCAATAAAACCAAGAGTTTCAGAATTTATGAAAGAATTAGATAATGAACTTTGGAAATTAGGAATAGTTGCAAAAACTGAACATAATGAAGTAGCTCCAGGTCAATATGAATTAGCTCCTGAATTTACAATTACAAATATGGCAACTGACCAAAACCAAATTACAATGGAGCTTATGAAAGTAATAGCTGAAAAACACAATTTGGCATGCATACTTCATGAAAAACCTTTTGCAGGTGTTAATGGAAGCGGTAAACATAATAACTGGTCTATAGCTACAGATACAGGATTGAACCTATTAGATCCTACTGATAATCCTGCTAAGAATAAACAATTTTTATTATTCTTAGTTGCTATTATTAAAGCTGTTGATGAGTATCAAGATTTACTTAGAGTAACTACTGCAAGTGCAAGCAATGACCATAGACTTGGTGCTTCTGAAGCTCCTCCAGCAATAATATCTATGTTCCTTGGTGATGAACTTACTGAAATACTTGAATCTATGGAAAATGATACTAAATATACTGGAAAAGAAAAAGTTGAAATGGAAATGGGAGTTAATTCATTAGCTAGACTTACTAAAGATACAACTGATAGAAATAGAACTTCTCCTTTAGCATTTACTGGCAATAAATTTGAATTTAGAATGGTTGGTTCTAGTCTTTCTGTTTCTGGGCCAAATATTATAATGAATACAATAGTTGCTGAGGCTTTATCTCAATTTGCAGATATATTAGAAAAATCATCTGATTTTGATAAAGATGTTGATGAGCTTATAAGAAATACTATTAAAAAACATAAAAGAATAATATATAATGGCAACAATTATTCAGATGAATGGGTTAAAGAAGCAGAAAAAAGAGGACTATTCAATTTAAAAACAACTCCTGAAGCATTACCTCATTTCATATCTAAAAAGAATATAGATGTATTAACAAAACATAAAGTATTAACAGAAACAGAAATACATTCAAGATATGAAATAAGTATGGAAGAATATGTAAAAGAAATTAATATAGAAGCTCTTACATTGGCAGATATGGTTCATAAAGACATATTACCAAGTTCTATAGAATATTCTGGAGAAGTTGCATCTATAGCTAACAAAAAAAGTCATTTACAATTAAAATGCGATGTTGAAAAAGATTTAGCAAATAAACTAAATGATTTAATTGAAAGTCTTTATACAAAATTAGGAAAATTAGAAAACTATATTGTAGAAGGAAAGAAAATTACTGACATATCCCAATCTGCTATGTTTTATAGAGATAAAATATTTGCTTGCTTAGAAGATATGAGAGTAACAATAGATGAATTAGAAAAGATAGTATCTAAAAAATACTGGAAACTTCCAACTTACGGTGATATGTTATACAGCTTATCATAAATAATTATTATCTAAGAATCAGGTATGTAATAAAATAAATATTCATACCTGATTTTTTTTAATTATCATTCATAATATTTAAAGAATCATTCAAATATTTGATAAAATCATCATTAAATTTTTTAGGCGATATAATTTTAAAGAATCCAATCCAAGGACTTAAAAATATTCTAAGTTCTGTAAAAGATGAAAAATCAAAACTAATTAGTATAGAACCATCTTCTAATTCTTTTTTTACTTTCTGATTAAAACCATAGTCCCTATTTTTGAAATAATGAGCAACATCTGGAAGAAATTTAACAGTTGTCTTTGTTAAACTATTTCTATCCCAATAAATGCTTCTTTTCTTTTCTAAAAATTTTATTAATTCTTCCCTTTTGGCTGATCTAATTTCATATTGTTTATCGTATTCATCTTTTTCTTTTTTATTTGAGAATTTTATTTTTTTTATGACTTCTATATTTGAAATATTATTAACTATATATGTTTTTATTTTATCTTTTTTATTATCATTGGCAACTAAATACCATATTCCTTGAAAATAATAAATAAGATAAGCTACAGCCTCTACTTTAAAATTAACATCAGAACTTTCAAGATAATAATTAAAAGTTATATCATTTAAATTTTTAGCACAAGATAATAATTTATCTATATTCTCACTATTTCCTGATATATTGTTTATATCATTACTTGCAATGACTATTATATCATAATAATCATTATCTACATTATTCGGCAATAATTTTGATATAGTAGAATTAGGAATTAAAGATAAATTACTGCTTACTTTTTTCATAAAAACAGAAAATAGTATATCTAAATTCTGTTTGAGATCATTTTCATTTAAATGAAATCCTCTCCTGAGTTTTTTTAAATCTTCAGGCTTTATTATATATCTATCCTTTTCCGATACAAGTTTAATTTTTAAATATCTGTTAATTTCTTCTATGTCTCTTTGAGCCGTCCTTACAGACATGTTATTTAACTCTACAAGTGTATCTTTTAATACAAAACCATCTAATATTAATGAAGTATATATTTCAAATAGTCTAACAAATTTTTTATTTTCAGCCATATTTCCTCACATCAAAATACACTATGAACAAATTCTCTTACAGCATTTCCATTAATTTTAAATTGTTCATCACCTACGGTAAAATATCCGTCTAATACCCCTTTTGTAGTTTCTAAATCTAATTTAGTAAAACTACCAAAATCATCATAAGAATAGTCGCTTGTTACTGTAAATACGAAGCTAAATCCTTGTTCTTTTGAATAAAAATCTATAACATCTTTATATTCATGAGAATCAACATTTTTATATACATACCATTTATTTTTTAATAAAAACTTTACCATTCTTGAATTTTGAGATTCCGGTTTAGCATCATAAATAAAAACTGGTATAGGTTCAGTATTATAAGAAGTATATACTAATGCAGCTATTATATTATGTGTATATCTTGATGGATTTCTTCCAACTGTATTGATTGCCAAAACAGAACTTGTATCAGTAATAGAATTTTCACTTCCCGGAACTACTAAATATCCAGAAGGAAGTCCATAATAAAAAGATACATATAAAGCCCTATTAGCTGCCCAGTTTACCATAGAAGCACTATAATTAGTAAATTTGAATGAAAATTCTGTTTCTATTAAATCATTTATAGAAGTTTTTACATTAATTTTTGTATTATAAAAATTAGGTATTTCTAAATCCAACTGACCTACACTTTTTCTAAACTGAGATCTTATAAAATTATCATAAAAGTCTAAAAAGTCTTTTTCATTTTCTTTTATTATAAACTTTTGAGAATCTCCGTCTAATATATTAAATGCATAATAAGAAAAATATCTTTTTAATCCATATTTGTATAATTTCCAAAATATAATATGATTATCATGAAATAAATACAAATATAAATTTTCAACCATTTTATCATTTATTTGTATAGATTGAGGTATACTACTGAAATCACCAGTATAATATACCCCATTATTATTTGTTATAGTAACTATAGAAGAATTGGTATCTAATACAGGAGTATCATTTCTCATATATGATTTATTGGGAATGACTCTGTAATTAACATGTATAAATATTAATGTAAATAATAAAATTATTAAAGCCGCAGAGATTAAAACAATATACTTCCTTATATAGCTAGAAGAATATTCGTAATAATCATCTTTCTTTGCTACAAGACGTTTTCTTATATACATAACTTTTCTTCTGTATTATCTTCTTTCGTATTATTATTTTCTAGGTTTGCTTTAATATCCGCTTGAACTTCTTCTTCTGTTCTGTTTCCTACTGAATCATCTATTAGTTTATTTAAAGCAAATAGTGCAACTTCAATTTCGTCATCTTTAGGTCTTCTTGTAGTAATTTTTTGAAGTAATAGACCAGGTAATATTGCTATTCTCATAAGAGGGAAATTGTAGAATTTGAAACCTAATTTTAATATTTCATAAGATATACCAGAAACAATAGGTAATAATAATATATTTATAGCAAGTACTGTTAAATTTCCAACAATTTTTGCTGGTGTATAAGAAGCATATATATAAGTATATACAAAATAACTTGTAAACATATATAGTAATATAGAAACAGTTAATACTAAAAACATAAATGTAGTACCGCATCTAGGGTGTATAGTAGTATATTGTCTAATATTTCCTGTGTCTGGGTTTAATCCATGTTCATAAGCATTAACAACCATATGTTCTGCACCATGATATTCAAATACTCTTTTTATATCTTTAAAAAATGATATTACTAATAAATATAAAACGAATATTGCTAATTTTATTCCGCCTCTAGCCAAATTAAAAATAACAAAATTTTCTTTTTCATTTATACCTATAAGTGTAGTTATGAAATAGGGCAAAGCTATGAATAAACCTACAGCAAAAGCTAAAGATACTAACATACTTAAAGTCATAGCAACACTGTCATTTTTATCTGATTTTTGATTATTTTTTTTATTTTCTTCTTCTTCAAGTCCTGCAGTATTTGCTGAGAATACTAAAGTTTTATATCCTAATTTCATCATATCTATAAAATTAACAACTCCTCTTACAAAAGGCATCTTTGTTAATTTATTTTTATTTTCTGGAATAGATGCTTTGATAAAATCTATTTGTTTATCAGGTTTTCTTACAGCAACAACATAATGACTTTTATTTCTAAGCATTATGCCTTCTATAACAGCCTGACCGCCTACTCCTTCTTTTATTCTATTTTCATCTAATTTTTTACTCAAATTATACACCTCATCTATTTTAAAGTTAAAGTAAATATATAATATACTAAATATAATATTCTTTCAAGTATAAAAAAAACTTGAATTTGTAAAATAAATTTATATATTATATGATATGAAGCCCTTACTAATATTAATTATCAATTTTATTATTCTTGCTTTTATTTCATGCAAAAGCACAAATGTACAAATGAAAGAAGTATCAGAGCACCATAATAAGGAAACAAAAGAAGTAGTAGCAGAAAAACCAAAAGCAACTACTTTAAAGGATAGAGCCGGATATTATAAAAGTAAAAGTCCTTATTTTACATTTGATGCTGATTTAAAACAAAATGGATTTGCTTATGTAGTATTAAAAGGCTGGATGGTTTACAGAGGTTATGTAAAAGTTGGAGACCCATCATCTGAAGCCACAAAATTTAGACTAGATATAGATAATATTACTTATGTTATATTAGAGTTTAAAGATCTAAATAATGCTCAAGCCTCTATAATATTAAAAAATGTAGTACAGCAAGTATTACCAATGACAAAAGTACAGCAGTAACAAAAAATACTATTAAAAGAATCCCTCACTTTTAGCATCTTTGCTCATAAGCTCAGTTAAAGTATCTTGTATATTGGCATTATTAAAGAGTATATTGTATATAGCTTCAGTTATAGGCATATAAATATTATTTTTTTGAGCATATTCATAAGCAGCAGTAGCAGCATATACTCCTTCAGCAACCTGTCCATGATTTTCAGCTATTACCTCTTGATACTTTTTACCTTTTGCCAATTCACGTCCAAGTCTGTTATTTCTACTAAGTCCGCTGGAACAAGTTACTATTAAATCCCCTATTCCTGAAAGTCCGTACATAGTATCGGTTCTGGCACCTTTACTCAATGCAAATCTTACTATCTCATGCAATCCTCTAGTTATGAGTGCTGCCTTTGTATTATCACCAAGTTTAAGTCCGTCTACTATACCGCCGGCAATAGCTATAATATTTTTTAAAGCTCCGCCTATTTCAACGCCTTTTTGGTCTGTAGAGTTATATATTCTAAATTTAGGTGGTACTGTTAATGTATCTCTTACATATTCAGAAACACCTTTTTCACCGCCTACAACTACAGCAGTTGGAACACCTTTAGCAACTTCTTCAGCATGAGAAGGGCCTGAAAGAGTTAATATAGATAAATCCCCAGATATTATACTTCTTGCTACTTCGCTCATAGTTTTACCTGTATTTCTATCTAGTCCCTTTGTAGCAGAAACTAATATTTGTTCATTACTTATATATGGTTCTATATTTGTACAAGCTTCAGAAAATGCAAAAGATGGTGTTACTATTATAACTATTTCACTATCATTTACAGCTTCTCCTATATCCATTGTAAAATTTATATCTTCATTCAATTTGATATTTTTTAAATAATTATCATTTTGATGTGAAGAATTTAATAATTTATAGCTTTCTTCACTATGCACCCAAACTTTAATATTGTGTTTCTCTGAGAAAATATTAGCAAGTGCAAGTCCCCAACCGCCAGCACCTATAATTCCAACATTTGCCATACTATACCCCACCTATTTATTATGATATTAGTATATATAAAAAATAACTATTATCAAGACATAATTATAAAAATATTATGTAAACTATTCTTTTAATGATTTTTCTAATAGGATGCATATATTATTAAGTAAATCTTCTTTTTTAATTTTATTATTATCCTTAACCCAGCATAATATTACAGAAACTAAAGCACCAGAAAAGAATTGGGAAGTTATTTTTGTGTTTTCAATATTATCAGTTTTCATGGTTTCATCTAAATATTCTGTAAATATTTTGTATAATGATGAAACAAAAAGTAATGTATTGTTATAATCTATTAATGATACATTGAAATATTGTTTATTATCATCGAAGTAATTAAGAACTTTTTCTAATATTTTTCTATAATTTTTTTTGAAATCATATATTGAATTATCTTTCTTTAATTCTTTTATAATATCTTGTTTAATATCTTCTATAATAGAATTTAGTAATTCTTCTTTATTATTGAAATGATCATAAAATGTAACTCTATTTATCATAGCATTATCGCATATTTCTGTTACACTTATATCTTTTAATGAATTAGTTTTTAAAAGTTCAAGCAAGGATTCTTTTAATAATTTTTCAGTTTTTAATATTCTTAAATCTTTTTTATCGTTCTTCATTTGTATAGTATGCCATATATTAGAATAAAAATAAAGTTTATAGTTTTTTAACTGTACAATAAATATATAATGACATATATAAAAAATGTATTTTACGCATAAATATATTTTATATTTTAATAAAAAAATTAATAAATTTACTTGTAAAAATAATTATATGTATTATGCTAATAATAGCTTTTTTAATTTCAATGTTAAAAAACCAGTTTTTAATATTATTTTATAAAAAGTTTTACATTTGTAAAATAAGTGTTTATTTATGATAAGTTCATTTGTTAAATAATAAAAGCTAAAAAATTAAATAATAACAATAAATGGAGATATAATTATGATAGGTACAATAATTTATTTTCTTACTCTTAAAAAGAGAATAAAAAAAATCAAAGAAGCAGCTTTAGATATAGCGATTAAAGATGCTATTGAAAATCCATCAAAAGAAAATTTTGATGCGGTTATTGACATGAGTATGAAAATGGAAGATAAAAAAATTAAAAAGATAATGGATAAAATAAATAAAAAATAAATGGTTAAATTATAATCTTTTTTAAATGTAAACCTATAACTATATGAATATACGATCATCAAAAATTGTAAGTGTATAACATATAAAAATCGTATAAAATTATAAACAAGTAAATTCTTATTTACATATCTATGCTAAGTTGTAATAAAAAACTTTATCATTAATAATAAAAAATATTTTTTATTCTTCAATAAAATTATTTTTTATATTGACATACTGTGTATTACACATTATAATGTATTATATCATATATAAGGATTTAATATTGAACTATGATGATATAGTGTCAAATTTGATGCAGGAACTAAGACGAGGAACATTGATAATAGTTGTTCTAAGTCAATTAAAAAAAGAAGAATACGGATACAATTTGATTACTAAATTAAAAGAAAACGGCATCACTGTTGAAGCTAATACTTTATACCCTCTTTTAAGAAGATTAGAAAATCAAGGTCTTTTAAAGAGTGAATGGAACACCAAAGAAGATAAGCCAAGAAAATATTATTCTATAACAAAAGATGGAAAAGAAGTTTTGAAAAAATTTATTCATCATTGGAAGGATTTTTCATCTAATGTTAATAAAATAATAGATTAATAATTTTTTGATAATAGGAGTTTGTATGATTCAAAATAAAGAAAATAAAAAAGCAGAAGATATTATTGAAAGATATATTTATACCGTTACAAAATCAATGCCCGATAAAATTAAAGAAGATGTTTCTAATGAAATAAGAACTCTTATTGATGATATAATCAAAGAAAGATTTTCAAACTCAGACTATAAAATAAATGATATAAAAAATATTTTAATGGAAATTGGAAATCCTTATGAACTTGCATGCAAATATGATAATGATTACAATAAATGTTTAATAGGATATCCTTATTATATATATTATAAACTTGTATTAAAAATTGTATTATCTTCAACATTGCTTGGAATAATAATTTCATCAATGATTAATATACTTATAAATAATGAAGCTGTAAATTTGATTAATATAGCAAGTAATATTTTTACGGCATTGTTATTAGCATTTTCATTTGTAACATTAATATTTGTATTTATTTCAAATAAGAATATAGATATTTCCAGCATAACAGTAGATTTTGATAATCTTCCAAAACTTCCCAATAAAAAAATAAATTTATATAATTCAATTATTAAAATATCAGCAGCAATTATATTCTTATTGCTTTTATTTTTATCTCCAAATATATTTTCAATAAAAATCAATAATGAATATTTTGCATTCTTCAATATAGACATTATAAAGAATAGTTTTTTATTTCCTTTAATATTTATTTTAATGCTTATATCAAGAGAAATTATAAAAATGTTTACATACACTTACAATAAAAAAACAGTTACATTGTTTATTGGTATTGATATAGTATCAGCTATTGCATCATCATTATGGCTATTATCATACAATGTAATTAATATTAATTTTATAGATGCTTTGACAAAACTAGAATCAGAAAATTCTGCTGCTTTTAATATATTTAATAATTTTCAGTTATTTTGTTTAATATGTATATTATTTGCTTTATTGCTTGATGGTATATATGTTTTATTAAAATTAAAAAATAACCTTGCATATAAAGGCTGATATATGCAAGGCTTTTAATAACGATAATAAAAATTTATATGAAGGATCAATCTGCAATTAATTATTATATAGTACTATAGATTCATAAGGTCTTAACTTTAATGTATTATCAAGTACTGCCTCATCATAATTTGAAAGAAGGCATTTTGATTTTTTTATGTCGAAATCAATATTGCTTAAATCTATAGTGCACTCATTACCATAAAAATTATTTATTACTAAAAGTTTTTCATTATTATATTCTCTTATAAAAGCAAATACATTTTTATCATCTTTTAGTATAGGTATAGTTTTACCTTCTGAAATAACTTTATACTCTTTTCTTAATTTTATTAATTTTTTATAATGATTAAATATAGAGTTTTCATCTTTAATATTATTTTCTGCATTAATCTCTTTATAATTATCAATAACTTCTATCCAAGGCTTAGCATTTGAAAATCCTGCATTCTCTTTATCATTCCATTGCATAGGAGTTCTTGAATTATCCCTTGATCTGCTTTGAAGTATTTTATATATTTCTTTTTCTTCTATGCCATTATTTTTAAGTATATTGAAATAGTTTATTGATTCAACATCTTTATACTGATTAAAATTATCAAAATAAGCATTAGTCATACCTATTTCTTCTCCTTGATAAATATAAGGAGTCCCTCTCAAACAATGCATAACTGTAGCAAGCATTCTAGCAGATTCTTTATGATATTTTTTGTCATCACCAAATCTTGAAACTATTCTAGGCTGATCATGATTGCACCAAAATAAGGCTGACCATGCATTATTATCCTGCATTCCTTCCTGCCAAGTAAATAAAAGATTTTTTAATTCCTGAAAATCAAAATCCATTAACTGCCATTTATCTTTATTTTTATAATCAACTTTCAAATGATGAAAACTAAATACCATGCTAAGTTCATTTTCTTTTTCACCGGAATATTTAATGCAGTTTTCTATACTTGTTGATGACATTTCACCTACAGTAATAGCATTATCATATTTTCCGAAAGTATTTTTATTTAATTCTTTTAAATATTTATGTATATTTATTCCATCTGTATAGAAACGTCTGCCGTCGCCTTCAAAATCATCTTCAAAAACTTCCGGCTTTGATATAAGGTTTATAACATCAAATCTGAATCCGTAAACTCCTTTTTTTATCCAGAAGTTAACTATGTCAAAAATTTCTTTTCTTACTTCTTCATTATCCCAATTCAAATCAGCCTGACTAACATCGAATAGATGCAAATAATACTCATCAAATTTTTCTACATACTGCCAAGCATTGCCTCCGAATTTAGATACCCAATTTGTAGGAGGTTCTTTTTTCCCGTTAACTACTCTGCCCTTTTTGAATATATAATAATTTTTATATTTTTCTTCTCCATTAATAGCCTTCTTAAACCATTCATGTTCTGTAGAAGTATGATTGAATACCATATCAAACATTATATCTATATTTCTTTTTTTAGCTTCTTTTATAAGTTCTTCAACATCTTCCATAGTACCATAAGAAGGATCAACATTATAATAATCAGCAACATCGTACCCATTATCTTTCTGAGGAGAAACAAAGAAAGGAGTACTCCAAATAATATCTACACCTAAATTTTGTAAATAATCTAATTTTGATATTATTCCTCTTATATCTCCAAATCCATCATTGTTGCTGTCCATAAAAGATTTCGGATATATTTGATAAACAACTTTATTTTTAAAATTCATAAATGATTCCTAATTAAATAATTTTATAATAATATTTATAAGTTTCATAACGGCAGCCAATAATTATTGTTAACTGCCGTGTATATAATAAAAACCTATAAATATTTACCCCGCTTAATTATTTTATTTCTATAATTTTACCTTCACCGTTTTTTATGATAGTATTTTCCTTTAATAAATTAATTTTAGTTCCATCTGTGAACACAACAGGAGATACTAAAGATTTACCATGATTTTTTACGTATTCTAAATCAACCTTAGCTATTTTATCTCCTTTTTTCACTTTATCTCCCACTTTTACAAAAGATTCAAAACCTTCTCCATTAAGTTCTACAGTATCCATTCCAATATGAATAAGTATTTCATTTCCTCCTGCTGTTTCTATACCATAAGCATGTTTGGTAGGGAAAGCTGCTATTATTTCGCCATCGCAAGGAGAAGTTACTATAGTATCAGCTAATTCTATTGCAAAACCTTCTCCCATAGCACCGCTTGAAAATGCCTCGTCTGCTATATCTGATAATTTATAAACTTTTCCATTCATAGGTGAAACAAAATTATCATCATCTAAAGTTATAGCTTCTGCAGCTGATGCATTATCTGAAACAATTTCTGTTTTTTCTGAAATATCTGTATTATCAGTTAAATCTTCTGGTTTTAATTTTTTCTTTCCTACTATAAAAGTTAATACTAATGGTATAGCTATAGCAAAAATCATGGCAACAGCAAACATTAACATATGCTGAGGCTGTATTGAAAGTATGCCAGGTATACCGCCAATACCAATAGATGTAGCCATAACCTTAGAACCAACTGATATAATTGCAGCCACACAAGAACCTATTAAAGCACATATAAATGGGAAACCATATTTTAAATTTACACCAAATAATGCAGGCTCTGTAACTCCTAAATAGCATGATATAAATGCAGGTATATTTATTTGTTTAGCTTTGTTATTTCTTTTCTGAAGTATAGACATAGCAACTACGGCAGAACCTTGTGCTATATTTGATAAAGCTATCATAGGCCATAACATAGTACCGCCGAACTGACTCATAAGCTGCAAATCAATAGCATTAGACATGTGATGAAGACCAGTTATTACTAAAGGGGCATAGAAGAATCCGAATACACCAGCAAATAAAACTCCGAATTTTGATGTTAAGCCAGTATATACAACATAAGAAACAGCCTCACCTATTTTCCAACCTATAGGGCCAACAACTGCATGTGCTATAATAACTGTTGGTATTAATGAAGCAAATGGTATTATAACCATAGAAACATATTCAGGAACAACTTTTCTCCAAAACTTCTCTAAATAAACCAATATAAATCCAGCCATTATAGCCGGTATAACTTGAGCCTGATAACCAACCATAGGCATTTTAAAAATTCCAAAATCATAAAACTTAGGATCAACAGTACCAACCAAATAAGCATTAACAAGCTGAGGAGATACCAATGTTATACCTAAAACAATACCTAATATTTGAGTAGTTCCCATTTTTCTAGTAATGGACCATGTAATACCTACAGGAAGGAAATGGAAAATTGCTTCACCTATTAACCATAAAAAATCATTTGTTCCAGCCCAGAACTGAGATATTTGAGTTAAGCTCTTTGTACCTTCTTCAAAAAATTTTATATCTGATATTACGCTTCTAAAACCTAATATAAAACCTCCGCATATAATAGCTGGAATAAGAGGTGAAAATATTTCTGCTATGTTAGACATTAAACGCTGCAAGAATGTTTGATTGCCTTTTGCTGATTCTTTTACAGCATCTTTGCTCACTCCTTCTATACCCGAAATTTTAACAAATTCATTATAATATTCTGAAACCTCATTACCTATTATAACTTGAAATTGTCCTGATTGAGTGAAAGTACCTTTAGTAGATTTTAAATTTTCAATAGCTTTAATATCTGCTTTTTTAGGGTCTATTAAAACAAAACGCATTCTTGTAACACAATGAGTTATTGCCTTAACATTTTCTTTTCCGCCAACATATTTTAATAGAAGTGTGGCGTCTTCGGTGAATTTTCCCATAGATATGCCTCCATAGCTTTATATATTTTTATTATCATTAACTTGTACGTACATATTAACATATACGTACAAGTTTGTCAATTATATACTTGTATTTTTTACAAATTTTATAAATAAAATATTAATTGATAAAAAACGCTTACAATATTTAATTAGAATAAATTTTAATATAGATAATTCTTCATAATTTAATAGTGTTTTTATATTTGAAATTCTAAAAGTGTGTTGTAGTTTTATAAATAAGATAGAAAATAGTATATCCTGAAAATTTTTAAGTTTGTCAACCGATGCACTTTATGTAAATTTTCTCTACTTTTTTGCCACGACTTCGTCAAAGTTGCCAAAAACGCAATTGCTAGAACTTTATATTAAAAACATGCCTATTAAATATAGGATATATCCTAAATTTGGTTCTTTGTGCCAACAAAAGAACTGGGGGTGTGGGGGCAAAGCCACCACAAGCAATAAAATTGAAAAAACTAAAATTGACAAAATATAGTTGTTTAGGTATATACATCGATAAAATATATTTTTAAGAAATTATCTTCTTGCAAAATCTCTGAATTTAAATTTATCTGGTCTATGTCTTGCAGATGTGAGCTGAAAAACTCTCGTATCTGATAAAAAAGTCCTAGATTCTACGTTTATAACCATATCATAATCTTTTAAATCTAAAAGCTTTTTATCATTATTATTTATTTTTTCACATGATATTTCTCTTTCAGCATAAGATATTTTTAACTGAAGATTTTTTTCTATATGTTCATATAAAGAGTCTTTTAAAATATTTTCATCTATAAACGGTATAATAGATGCATTGATAAAGTCTATATCAAGTATAATATTTTCTCCGTCTATATTTCTTATTCTCTCTATAGCCCATACTTTATCATCATCATTTAGTTTCAATGCTTTTTTTACTAATGCATCAGGTTTTATGCATTCACATCTATGCACTATAGTTTCTACTTTACCATACATTTTTGATGCAACTTCTTTAAAACTGAATATTCCCCCAAATTCAAAATTATATATATTTGAATTTATAACTATAGAACCTTTTCCTTTATGTTTTTGAATGCATCCATTATTAGATAAAAGCTGCAATGACTTTCTTATGGTATCCCTTGAAGCATCATATTCTTTCATTAAATCATATTCGCTTGGAAGTATATCGCCTTTTTTATAGTATCCAAATCTTATTTTATCGAGCAAACTATTATAAATTTCTTCGTACTTTGATGCCATAACAACCTCTATTTTGAATTGAAATATTATAATATAAAAAGTTATGTTTGTAAATATATGTTTTTTATAGGCTTAATTTACAAAAAATAAAAAATGTAGTTTATCATACAATAGTAATTTTATTGTACTTGATAAAAAAAACAAAAATAATAAAATATATACAATATTTTTAATAGGTGTTAGAAAGTGTTAAGGAAATTGATATATATTATTGTTTTGCATTCTGTTCTTTTTAATTTTTTTATTTTCGCACAAACTAATGAAACTGCCATATTACCTTATACTCAATATATGGAAAGAATAAAAGCACTAATACCAGAGATGAAATTAACTGCATCTCAGGAAAGTAATGCAGCAAATAATTTAACAAAGGCTAAAAGTTCCGGAGATGTTAAATTTGATTTGCAGGCTGGTGCTATAGGAATGCAAAGTCATTTTGATGAATACAATTTTGTTCCTACATCAGATTTTAATTATAATGGTTTTAGAATAGGTGCCGGATTCAGCGGACTTGTACCATACTCTGGAACTAGATGGTCTGTAGAAATAAAGCATGACAGTTTTTTCGGAAACTTTAATACGGGAGATATTTCTTTACCAGTTGATACTCCTTTTGGCACAATAAATGGAAAACTTCCAAATTTAAGTACTAATAATTTTAAATACTATTATCCAAGCATTAAAATACAAATAGCACAGCCTATATTAAGAGATTTTTTCGGTAAATTGGACAGATACCCTATAAAAGATGCAGAATATCAGCTTACTATAGCAAAATTAAAAAGAATAATAGATGATAATAGTGTATTAACATCTTATCAGAAAATTTATTATCAATGGATAATGGCAAGAAAATTAATAGCCTTGTATGATGAAATGATAAGAGAAGCTAGAACATTTGAAAATCAAGTTTATAAAAGATATACAAGCGGTGTTATAGATAATGACTCATATCAGAATGCAAAAAGACAAACACTAAAATATATAGAAGCAAAAGACAAATCAGAATTAATGTTAAAAAAGATAATTAGAAATATTCAATTCTTTATACCGGAAGAAAATATTATACCAAATGAAGATGATTGGACTCAAACACTTGATACTTCAATAAATGCTAAAATAGATATAGTACCATTTTTAGAAAGTGCTCAAGGTCAAATGGCTTATCAATTAAAATTGAGAAGTGAATATGCTTTATCAATAATGAAAAATAATGCATTGCCTGATTTATCTATAGTAGGAAGCGTATCATTATCAAGTTTAGATGACAGCGGATATTTTAAATCTTTTTCTAGTATGACTAATGTTGATTATTTTGTAGGGCTTATGTTCTCCTACCCTATAGGCGGACGTGATGCTAAGGCTAAAATGGAAGATGCTTATGCTGCTTTGAATGCAGTTACTGCTGATTTTGACAGAGTTAATAGGGATTTTGATGTTCAAATAGGAACTTATTATGATGAGTTTGAGGCATACAAAAAAATGCTTGAGAATAAAAAATTAGAAGTAAATGCAATAGTATCAAGAATAAGAACACAGAATACAAAATTCAGACAGGGACGACTCCCTATAGATGAAATAATAAATGCAAGGCTTGATTTAGCACAGGCAAGAGCGGAACTCCTTAATTTGGAATATATGATAATAAGTACTGTTATGGATTATAATTCTCTAGTACTTCTAAGTAATTAATAGATTAATAAAATATGACAAATAAAGAAATATTAAAAATAGCTTTAAATCAATCTGCATTTGACTGCAATTGCAATACTCAAGATTTTGAATGTAATGAAAATAAAATATTTATCTCAAAAGAAAATAAAAATGCTAAAAAATATTTTCAATTACCGTTTCTATGTCATTTTGTATCTTATGGAAATAATATAATTGCATCAGTGTCAGAAAAAGTTTATCAAACTATAGTTAAAAATATAAAAGATTATAATACATGCAATTTTTTTGATATTGCTAATATAGAACCTATAATAAAAGAACATAAAATAAATAGTTATTATATGGTTCAATATTTTTTACCTGATATAGAAACTATAAAACCATTAAATTGTAACTATGAATGTAAACTCTTGAATAAACAAGAATTTGAAAAATTGTATTTGCCTGAATGGTCTAATGCTTTATCTAAAGAAAGGTCTTATTTAGATAAATTAGCTATAGGTGCTTATGATAATGGAAAACTTATAGGACTTGCAGGCTGTTCTGCCGATTGCGATAATATGTGGCAGATAGGAGTTGATGTTTTACCTGAGTACAGAAAACAAGGTATAGCTTCATCTCTTACAAGCAAACTTGCATTAGAATGTTTAAAAATTAATATAGTGCCTTTTTATAGCTGCATTTGGTCAAATATTAAATCATATAAAAATGCTGTAAAAAGCGGATTTAACCCCTTATGGGTAGAAATGAATTTATTAAATAAAAAATAATTAAATTAATTGGAATTGAAATATGGATAGAATAATAGAACTATTTGCAAAAAACAGATTATTAGTTAATGTTATTATTTTGGTTACTTTAGCTGTCGGAATATACTCTTATCTTAATATAAAGAAAGAAGCTTTCCCATCAACTAACTTTGATGTTATGATAGTTCAAGTTATATATCCGGGTGCTTCTCCAGAAGACGTTGAACAATATGCTATGATTCCAATAGAAGATGAGCTGCAAACTATAGCAGGCATTGATGAATTTTATTCTATAATAATAGAAAATGCGGGAATACTTACTATAAGAATAGACATGAATCTTAAAGACTCAAGACCTGTAAAAGATGAAATATTCAGACGTCTTCAGAATGCTCCTAATGTATCAAAAGATGTTTCAGAGATAAAAATTTTTGAAGCTAATGCTAACAGACTTCCTATATACAATCTTGGTTTAAGATTCAAAAAAGGAATGGAAGGCAGTGAAAAAGAACTTTATGATATATCCAAAAGATTTGAAAAAGAATTAAAATATGTAGATGGAGTTGCAAATATTGAAGTATATGGAAGAACTGATCCGGAAATTCAAATACTAGCTGATCCATATAAATTAAATGAATATTATACTTCATTAACAGAAATTATACAGGCATTATCTTTAAGAAATATACGTTCTACAAGCGGAAATATGAAGCCTGATGAAAATGCTGATTTAGAAGAAAAAAATAAACTTCTTGTAACTACAGGACAATTTCAAGATCCATTATCTATTACAAATGTTATTATACGTTCTATATTTAATGGTCAGCCGGTAAGAATTGGAGATGTAGCAAGAGTTGAAGAATTATTTGTTGATAAAAGTGTATATATGAGAGTTAATAGTCAGCATGGATATTCAATAAATATAATAAAAAAAGAAGATGCTGATATATTAAAAACTATAGACAATGTTAATAAATATTTTGAAAATAACAAAGCAACTATACCAAATAATATAGAAATAGTCCCTATGGCTGATAATTCAAGAACCATTAATGATTTGCTTAATGCCGTTTCTTCAAATATTATAACAGGATTCATAATCATATTTATAATACTTATAATATTTTTGGATTTCAAAAGTGCAATATTTACTTCGCTTGGAATGCTTATAGTTATTTCTGTTTCTCTTATTTATATGACATACTCTGGCATAACATTTAATATAATTTCTTTAGGCGGTATTATAACGGTTTTGGGTATGATAGTTGACAACTCAATAGTAGTTTCAGAAAATATTTTTAATTATCATCAAAGAGGAATAAAAGGACTTGATGCTACAAAAAGTGCCGTAGGAGAAGTATTTATGCCTATGCTTGTTTCTACTCTTACAACTGTTGCATCTTTTGCTCCTATAATATTTGTTACTGGAACTATGGGAAGATTAATAAATCAATATCCTAGAGTTGTAATTGTTGCTTTGATTGTAAGTATATTTCAGGCTGTGCTTCTTTTACCTAATAACTTAATTACTAAAGAAGAACTTACAGGAGAGCATAAAAGAAAAAGATTTAATTTC
The DNA here is from genome assembly GCF_036997785.1 of Brachyspira pulli. Classification (NCBI taxonomy): domain Bacteria; kingdom Pseudomonadati; phylum Spirochaetota; class Spirochaetia; order Brachyspirales; family Brachyspiraceae; genus Brachyspira; species Brachyspira pulli. The sequence goes on along the minus strand of NZ_JAWLQI010000026.1, from coordinate 1,699 downwards.
AAGAATCCGCTTGATTTTGATAAGGATAAATTATTCGATAAATTAAAAATACCTTTCGTTAAATTTTTAAGATTCATATTAAAATTTAGATATATTGTATTTATCTTTTTTGTAGTTACATTGCTTATCACTTTAGCAATAGCAAGAGTAATATTTGCAAAATTTACTTTAGTTTATGATACCAGTGCTGATGTTATAGTAGTTAATCTTGATACAGGTATTGGAAGTTCTATATACAAAACAGAAAAATATCTTCAGCAGGTAGAAAATATTATTTATGATACAATAGATACTAATGATATAATAGCGGTATACAGTTTATTAGGAAAGCAATTAGATAAAAACACCGTAGAAGTATCAGAAGAAATGGACAATCTTGCCGGTACTATGATATATTTAGTTCCTGCTAATAACAGAAAAAAAATAGCTTATGATATAGTTGATGATTTAAATCTTGCTATAGAAAAAAGCGGAATAAAAGATGAATTAGAATTAATAACAGTTAATACTAAACTCCCAATAAACCCTGGTAAAGCAGTTGATATAAAAATAATAGGAAATGATACTGCTATGGTTAAAGAAGTAAAAGATAAAATGAAAGAACATCTTTTAAGTTTGGACGGTATAATAAACTATGATGATGATGATAAAATCGGACAGGAAGAATTAAGAGTAATATTTGATTATGATAGAATGTCAGAACTAGGTGTTAATGTTGCCTATGCTGCAAGAGAATTGAGAGCTGCTTATGCAGGAGTAGTTGCTACTTCAATTCAGCAGTTTGAAAATAAATTGGACTTCAGAGTAAGATTAGATAAAAAATATACTTATGATACAAATGTATTAAATAATCTTTATATACCGAATACATATTACAGACTCATACAATTAAAAGATATAGCAGACATATATATTACAAATAATCAATCAAGCATAAAACACTATAATGGAAAGAAATCAATAACTATGACTGCAGATATTGAACAGGGAAAAAATACTGCGATACAAGCAACTTATGCAATGCAGGATTATTTTAATTCTATATCAAAAGATTATCCTAATATAAGTGTAGAGTTTGCAGGTGAGGTAAAAGAAACTAGAGGATCTATTATTGGTATTGCTTGGGGATATGTTATTGCTATAATTGCTATATATGTAATACTTCTTCTTCAATTTAATAAATTCGTTCAGCCTTTCATGATTTTGGGTATAATACCATTTGGAATAATAGGAGTTATACTAGGATTTGCTGCACATAGAATGCCTATGTCATTTGTTGGTGCTGTTGGTATAGTTGGGCTTGCTGGAGTAGTAGTAAATAATGGTATTATAATGGTTGATTTAATAAATAGAATACTTGAACAAGGAAATATACATACAAAAGAAGATGTACTTAATGCAGTAGTTGAAGGTGCAGGCGACAGATTCAGAGCTATATTTTTAACAACAGTTACTACAATATTCGGACTTCTCCCAACAGTTTATGGTATAGGAGGACGTGCTGATTTGATAGTACCTATGGTTATGGCGATGGCTTACGGACTTTTATTTGCTGCCCTTTTAACATTGATACTTTTACCATGTTTATTTATGATATCAGCAGATTTGAAACTTATTAAAATAAATTATAAAAACTGATCGAATATTTATAGTTTTATAGTATATACTGAAAATTTTTAAGTTTGTCATTTTTTTTAAT
>NZ_JAWLQI010000025.1:0-42645 GCF_036997785.1 Brachyspira pulli | reverse complement strand
GAAAATTGACAAAATATAGTTGTTTAGGTATATCTTTGAATGAATATTTTTCTGCCAAATGACTTTTATAATTTTCATCAGCATCATTATTCATTGTATTATAATATTCACCAGCCAATGCTATTTTCATTCCGAAACCTATACCTATATTAAGCTCCATTTTACCATCATAGTTTGGATTAATCTTTTTTAGTAAAGATGTAAGATTAACAGCATATTTAGGCATTAATCCTATATTGAGCGTATGAAAAACTAAATTTTAATTTGCATTATATATTTTGTTGTTTCCATAATTATTATCAGTTTGAGCTTTAAATGTAGATGCAAAATTAAGCCTTGAATATCCAATTTCAGTTAATATACTTATTCCATTATTTTCATTTATATTAAATCTATACCCAAAATTTCCAGTAACCCCAACATTAAAACTTATATCTGATTTAGTTGTATTTAAATAAATATTTCTGACAAAATTACGTTTAGGATCCGCTATATTAGGAAATGTGGAAGTAATACCTAGAGGCACATATATACTAGCTTCAAATTCTGTAAATGCTGATTTAGTAAATATTGAAATGAATATTAAAGCAGATAACACTATTTTTTTCATACAATTTCCTTTAATTTAGTTTTATCAAAAGTTAATATTTTATATTATATTACTATGTAAAGAAAAAACAATATTATATGTAATTTTAAATCTATTTACATTCCCCGCCCTTTATTCTTTTTAGTTATATTTGAACTTTTAATTTTGTTTATCTTTTATACTCACACAGAAAAAGCATGCCCGCCCAATCGTTTATTAAATTTGAATATTTATTTAACGCACGGTTAACTAAATTTTATATGTAATTGAAGTTGAATTGATGATTTTGTTTATATTTATAATTTTATTCTTCGTGCGGTGTAAAAACTAAGAATATGTTTATATTTATTTTGTATCTGTATGAATATAAAAAACATACTGAAAATTTTTAACTTTGTCAACCGCGAGCTGCGGCACCTTTCCGCACGGCACTGTTTGATCTTATCAAATGCCCACTATATGTGCGGTTGATTACTTATTATTGTACAAAATTAATAATTTATCTTACATGTAAAACAATTTTAGTATGATTTAGTACTAATTTTATCCTTGCACTTTCGCGAAGCGTATCCGAGTTTATCGAGGATATAAGGTTCTTTTTGCGGCAGGAAAAAGAACAACAAAAAAATTGACAAACTCTAAAATTTTTAGTATATACAAAAAAGGAAGCAGTTTCCTGCTTCCTTTGTAGATTGTAAATTTTAAATATTAAGAATCAAGAAAATCTTTTAATTCTTTTTTCTTTGATTGAGCCCTTAATCTTCTTATAGCTTTAGCCTCTATCTGACGTATACGCTCTCTTGTAACTTTGAATACATATCCAACTTCTTCTAAAGTATGGCTGTATCCGTCAATAAGACCGAAACGCATTCTTATTACTTTTTGTTCTCTATCTGGCAAACTGTCTAATATAGAATCAATTTGTTTTCTTAAGATTTTGAAAGTAGTTATATTTTGAGGACTTTCAAATTCTTTATCTTCTATAAGTTCTCCTAAAATAGTGTCTTCTTCATCACCTATAGGAGCATTCAAAGATACAGGGTCTTTAGCTACATTTCTTACGCTTTTAACTCTGCTTTCAGGCCAGCTCAATGCTTTAGCTATCTCTTGAATAGAAGGCTCTCTGCCATGCTGCTGCATGTACTGTCTTAATACTCTTTGAACCTTGTTTATTTGTTCTATCATGTGAACAGGAACCCTTATTGTTCTAGCCTGATCGCTTATAGAACGTGTAATAGCCTGACGTATCCACCAAGTAGCATAAGTAGAAAATTTATAACCTTTTTTGTATTCAAATTTATCTACTGCCTTGATAAGACCAATATTACCTTCCTGAACCAAATCGAAGAAATGAAGGCCTCTGTTAACATACTTTTTAGCTATAGCAATAACAAGTCTTAAATTAGCTTTAACTATATGGTCTTTAGCTTGAGCAATTTTTCTTCTTGAAGAATCTATTTTACGTACCCATTCAACTAAAGTTTCTTTGTCTACACGAACTTCATCGTATATATTAGCCATACGAACTTGAGCTTTATGGAAACTTGTTATAACAGCCTCTATAGCTTCAGGAGTGATATTAAATTCATCTACAAGACGTATGTAAATATCTTTATTTCCTGATTCTATTTCTTTATAATAATTTTCAAAGTCTGATATTTCTTTATAGTATCTTTTTTTGAGTTTTTCAAAGTATTCTTCTATTTGATTGATTCTGTGTAAATAGAATTTTAGTTTTTCAGCTATTCTGTCTATTTCCATTCTATTTAATCTTACTTTACTCAAAAGCTTAACTATATTCTCTTTAACTTCTTCTTGTTCTTTAGTAAGAGATTTTATTGTTTTTTGTGTAGTTATTTTTTTGATTCTTTTATCTAAAGCAAGATATTTTTCAGCTAATGCTACATATTCTTTTTCAAAGTTTTTATACTTTCTTTCTAATTTTCTTTTTTCCTGAGTAGAAACATTATAGATTCTAGGAGGTTCTAATATTTCATGTATAGAAACCTTTCCAACCTGTACATTTTTTATTGTATTAAGTACTTCACCTACAACAAGATGTGTATTTAATATAATATTTTCTATATCAGTTTCACCAGATTCTATCTTTTTAGAATAATCCACTTCATCTTCGTGGGTAAGCAAATTAACCTTTCCGATTTCTTTAAGATAAAGTCTTATAGGGTCATCATTGTTTCCAACTTTATCTTCTACATGTATAAATTTAGCTGTAGTATCATCAATTTTATTTTGATTTTTAGAAAGGCTTTCAAATTCTCTCTTATCTTCAACAATGGCAATCTTTCTAGCAGTTAATAACTGAAAAAGTATGTCCATTACGTCAGTATCCATATTATCTATGGCACCATTAATCTCTTTGAAAGTAAGATATTTATTAGTATTACCTTTTTCAAGCAATTTTCGAATCTTTTCATTATTTTTAATTAAAAGATCGCAATCCTCTTCTTTCATCATAAATCACTTCCTTGATGTAATTTTTCTTTTTGCTTATTAAGTAAATGTATTTCGCGAGCCTTTGCACAAATAGCCTCAAATCCATCATTACTTTCAAGAGTGTTGTTTAATGCCGTATTATTATCTAAAACCTCTTGCCTTTTAGAGTCTATGTAGCCGCTTTTAATTCTAATAATAAGCTCCTCCAACTTTTCATATATATTTTCACTATATAGTTTTTTCTTGCTTAAAATCTGATTAGCTATATGCTCATTTCCCAATACATTAAGAGCATCTTCAACGCTAGCTTCTTTATTAAGAGTTAAGAGTCTTATATAAAATTCCCTTGTTATATCTTTCTTAATAAGATCAACACTAATTTCTCTTTCAGCCTCTTTAATCAAAGAAGGATTTAGAGCAAGTAAATATATTAAACTATTTTCATAGTAAAATTTGTTATTTGTATTTTTAATTTTATTATTATTGTTATTTGCGTTTGAAATATACTGATTTGTTTTCTGTATGCGTAAATAATCCTTGTTAAAAGCCTCCCTATCTATAGAAAGTTTAGAAGCTATATGTGCTATAATCATTTGCTTCTCTGTTTCGCTTTTTACAACATCTAAATACTTATAAAAATCATTAATAACATCTAATTTTTCCTCTATAGATATAGAAGAAATATCTTTCTTTATTCTATTCTCTACAATAAAATCATACCAATTTAATCTATTATTATATAGTATATCAAACCGTTCTTTTTTATAAACTGTAAAAAATTCATCTAAATCCTTAGTTTCTTGTATAGAAAGTATAGTCAATTTTAAGTCAAACTTCAATAGTGTCAATATAGCCATTTTAGAAGCTTTCTGACCTGCTTCATCACTATCTAAAGCTAAAACTACATTGCTTGTATACTTTTTTATCTCTCTAGCATGTTCTTCTGTAATAGCTGTGCCTAATGTTCCTACTACATTTTTTATGCCCATTTTATGGCATGCTATTGTATCCATGTATCCTTCAACAAGAATAACTTCATCTTGCTTCATTATATAGGATTTAGCTATATTTATGCCATATAATGAAGATTTTTTCTTAAAAATAAGGCTTTCTTTGGAATTTAAGTATTTAGGTTCTTTACCGTCTATACTTCTTCCTCCAAAACCTATTACTTCTTCTCTTTCATTTATAATAGGAAACATTACTCTATTAACAAATGTATCATAATAATGGCTAGGATTATTTTTACTTACACTAGCTAAACCTAGTATATTCATGTTATTTACAGTAATTTTATTATCGCTTAAAGCATTAATAAGTGCATTCCAACTAGGCGGAGCATATCCAATTTTAAATTCTTTTATTATACTAAAAGGTATTTTTCTGTTTTTTAAATATTGTACTGCTTCTTTATAGAAATAATTTCCGTTTTTATCTTTTAAAAGCAGGCTTTTTCCAAAAAAATTACAGGCTATTCTGTTTATTCTTCTGCTTTCTAAGTATATTTTCTCTTTTTGAGAGGATTTTGCAGAAAAGAAATCGGTAACATCTATTGAGAATCTATTACCAAGATATTTAACTGCATCCTTAAAGGACATATTTTCTTTTTCTTTTAAATAGGTTATAACATTTCCCTTTGCACCGCAGGTAAAACATTTATACACACATTTATCATCATCAACAGACATAGAAGGATTAGTTTCCTGACCATCTTTGTGAAAAGGACATTGAACAGTGTATTTATTTCCGCCTCTTGGTACAACTTTATATCGATCCCTTAATATATCAATAAGAGATACTCTTGATAATAGATTGTTTAATTTTTCAATAAATAAGTTATCCACAATAAACTCAAGCAATAATATCTATATATTAATCGGATATATATAGCAAAAAATACAGATTATACCTATAAATAAATATGCATAAATATAAAAATATTTAAAAAAAAGTCAAGTAATTATAGTAAAAAAACTAAAAAATATATGAATTTATTTCGATTTATTTTAGTTATTTATTACTTGACAAAATTCGTTTTTTTATTATTATAGTGAAATCAATTTTGTTTGAGGAAATATTGTGATTAATTATTTTGAAAAGAGCGAGAGGAGAAGAAGGATCTTAAACAATATAAAATCAAAAAGGATTATTATTGATAAATTTCATATTCCGCTTGGCATAGTACTAAGCGAATATGCCTATCCCAAGGAAGGGACTAAAATAGAATTAAAAAACACTGATAATGGAGATTTATACAATTATAGAATCTCAGTATCATCGGAGAAGATTTCTTCATTATATTTGAAGCTTTTAAAACTGTTTCCGTCTTATGGTACAATAGTTATAGAGCGTATTAGTGAAGATGTTAATAGGGATTATGATGTACTTATGAGCGATCCTGATGTTTCATTAAATGAAATTAGGAAAGTGTTCAAAAAGTATAATGAACTTTGGATTGAATGCGGATATGTTGGATTCGGAGTTATAGACGAGCTTACAGAGTTTGAAATTTTTATAAATTTGGATAAAGAAATAGAAATTCATACTTCATATAAAAATATAAATAAAATTAACCATATTCTTGAATCATACAGACTTTTGAATGATGATGTTTCATTTATATGTGATTATGAGCATTTGCATTATTCTTTGTCTTCTATAGTTGCAGATGAAGGCTGTTCTGAAACAGATGAATATGTTTTTGATTATTATGATATTATAAATAATCTTAAGCATATATACGGCTTTACTACTGTTAATTTAAATGAACCAAACATGCTAATAAAGCCTCCAAAATGGTGGAATGTTACTGTTAAGGGTTTAGGTAAATGCCAAAGGAGAACTTTTGTATCTACTTATTATATGGTTGCAAACACTATAGAAGAAATGGAAACTCTTATAGATGAAAGAATGAAAGATATGAATGTTGATTATTATTATATTTATGATTTTTATAATGTTGATCCTAAAAATTACAGCTATGAAAGTGTTAATGTTATAGATACTCATAATATTTCATTTGAACATGCTCCTTTTGGTATTTGGGCACAGTCTGATGTATATATTTGTAATGTAAAAAATATAGCATCATATTATATTAATAAAAACTATGCAAGAACATATTGATTATAGATTTGAAAAAGCTTTAAAAATAAAAGAACATATTAAATATCAATTTAAATATTGTCCTTATTGCGGGGAAAAGGATTCTTTATCTTTTAATAATATAAAGATATTCACATGTTCAAAATGCGGCAGAACTTATTTTATTAATCCTGCATCTGCTGTTGGTGTTATAATAGAAACTCCATCTGGCATAGTATTTGTTGAAAGAGGAATTGAACCTAAAAAAGGATTTATAGATATGCCTGGCGGGTTCTGTGAGCCTTATGAAAGGGTTGAAGATGCTGCCAAAAGAGAAATTTTGGAAGAAACAAGCATAAAATTAGAAAAAATAGATTTTCTTATAAGCGGATCTAATGAATATGTATATGACGGTTTAATGTATGTAACGTCTGATATATTCTTTTATTCTAAATTAGATTATACTCCAAATATAAAGGCTAATGACGATGCTTCTAATGTTATATTTTTAAAAAGAGATGATATAAATATAGATAATATAGCATTTGAATCAGCTAAAGAGGCTTTACTATACTATATTCAAAATATCAAATAAATATAATTATTTCAACTATGACGAGTAAAAAACAGATTGCAGAGATTATATTAGCATCATTTACTGCTATCTTTTTAGCAGCTTTTATTAGGTTATTTTTCTTTGATACTTACATAGTTACTAATAAATCTATGGAGCCTACTTTTTTTGAAGGAGATGAAATACTTCTTCTTAAAAAGAGCTTTATTTTTAATCGTGTTAAGAATTTTGACGTTATAGTTTTTAATCATGAGGGAAGTAATTTAGTTAAAAGGGTTATAGGAATAGAAGGCGATAAAGTAGAAATAAAAGACGGCGGCTTATATTTGAATGATGAGCTTATAGAGCATGAATATTATATTTTTTCTGATAAAGATGACGGACTTTATATAGTAGGAAGCGATCAATATTTTGTTTTAGGCGATAATATAGAGGTCAGTGAAGACAGCAGATATTTCGGATTCATAGATAAAGATAGTATAAAAGGGCAGGTAATACTTATATTTAGCCCTAAAAGCAGATTCCAGTTATTCAGTAATATATTTCATCACAATAAATAATTTTGGGTATTTTATGATGCTTAATAATATAGCAGATTATATTAATATATTATCAAATTTTTGCGGTAAAAGAGATATTGAATCCTTAACAAAGGAAGAACTTTATAATAAATATAATATTGATAAAGCTGATGTGATGGTTTTATTCGGCGGAAGTATTATATGCGGAGGCGATATATTAGCTGAGGCAATAAAAAACAATATAGCAGAAAAATATATTATAGTAGGCGGTGCCGGTCATACTACAGAAACATTAAGAAATAAAATGAGTAATGAGCTTCCTAATATTGATTTAAATAATTTAAAAGAAGCAGAAATATTTAATAATTATATAAATACAAAGTATGGTTTAAAGGCTGATCTTTTAGAATTAGAATCAACTAATTGCGGCAATAATATAACATATTTGCTTAAATTATTAAAAGAAAATAATATAGATTTTAAAAGCATAATTATTTCTCAAGATTCTACTATGCAGTACCGTATGGAGGCAGCATTAAGAAAATATGTTCCTAAAGATATATTGATTATAAATTATGCTGTTTATAAAGTTAATGTTATATGTAAAGATAATGAACTTGTTTATGATAAAGATATTTTAGGAATGTGGAATATAAATAGATATATAAATCTTTTAATGGGAGAAATATACAGGCTTAATGATGATGCCAATGGTTACGGCCCTAACGGTAAAGATTTTATTGTTCATGTTGATATACCAGATGATGTTATGAATGCATTTATAGAATTAAAAAAGAATTTATAATAAGAGAAGCTAATCTATTATATTCTTAAATATTATTAACTTACAAATACTACCTGTACTAAAAACATGTAAAGTGCTGTTCCTACACCTATGCTTATTAATACATTTCTTTTTATTATATGCAATATGATTATAACGGCTATAGATATTAATTGAGGTAATGCATAAGGAAATTTTATTATATTTATATCTTTCAAACAATATACAACAAGCAATGCTATCATAGAATAAGGCAGTATTTTACCTAAAAACTGTATATATTTATTTTCAGATAATGATTTATTTATTATCAAAAAAGGCAGGAATCTAAGAAATGCAGTTCCAATTACTATCATTAAAGCAGTTATTAATATTTCTTTATTTGTCATAATTTTATCCATTTATAGTTTCTGTTTTATCATATTTGTACATTACGCTTATAGATATAAATATTAATACCATAGCAAGTATTATAAATATATTAGTTTTAAATATTAAAATAGGTATTGAACAAATAAGACCTATTACGGCACCTCTATGATCTTTATTATCAAGCCATTGTTCTACGAATATAACAACGAATAAGGCAGTTAATACAAAATCAAGTCCTTTAGTATTGAAAGTTATAAAAGAGCCGATTAAACAGCCTAACAATGTACCTATATTCCAATATATATGATTTATAAAAGCTACAAAGAAAAGAAATGCATTTTTATTGATATTTTCTGGTATATCTGCGGAGCATAGTATTGAAAAAGTTTCATCACTTAAAGTATATATCAAATAAGGCTTTATAATACCTGTATTTTGAAATTTTGATATGAGAGATATACCATAAAAACCTACTCTTGAATTAACTATTAATGTAAGTATAAAAGCGTATAGAGGATTAAAAGGTGCTAAAAATAAATAATTAATGGCTGTATACTGCATGCTTCCGCAATATGCAAATAAACTTAAAAAAACTGCAAGCCAAGTATCAAGACCTTTAGCTTTCATTAAAACACCATAAGCCATACCCAAAAATATATATCCTACAAGAACAGGTATAGTATAAGGAAATGCATATTTTAAAGATGATATGATTTCTCGTTTTTTAGTATTCATAATATTTTTTACTATTTATATAAAATTTCTTTTTTTAAGTTTTTTATATTTATAAAAATTATTTAAACCTATAAATGTAGGCATTATAATAAAAAATTTTAAATAAATTTTTAGAAATAAGATAATCAAAAAAATATTTATGTCAATAGATATTAATTAAATAAATATCTTACATAACTATATTTAGCATTTTCATATCCATGCCTTAATATCATTTCAAAATCTTCTTTTGTAGGACTTTCTAATGTTGTTTTATAATTTTTGATTTTATAACAATTTTGTTTTGTATCATATGAGTTTATGATATTCAATTTTTCTTTTGAAGGTATTTTAGCTCTCATTAGTATATTTGAAGCATGATTTCCTATATTTATATATAGTCCATTTTTATTTCTATTAATAAAATCAATATAGCTTCTCACTCTTAAAAAATGAACCTGACTCATAGATATATCTAAAATTCTTCTTAATCCAAATTTTTTCATTTTATAGTTAGTATTTAAACTTTGTGCAGCATTGGCTACTATTAGAAAATTCAAATCATCTTTACAGTATCCGCCTTTATCCATTTTATATATTGCTTCCAATCCCAAATTATCATAAACACCGCCGTCCCATAAATGTATTGATTTTGGTATATTTTTTATTGGTTTATCATTATGATCAAACCATTCTTTGGATTCTATTTTGAAATACTGTTTACCTATTAAAAAAGGAAATGCTGCTGACATAGCAACGGCCATAGATATATCATAATTTAAATCTTTTATATATCCTAATTTATAATCTCCTATATGTTTCTGAGAAAATGAAAATCTTTTTCCTGTTTCTATTGTAGTGGCATTTATAGACCATCTTGGAATTTTTTCTAAATCAGAAAATTTAGCCGTCATATTCCAATGTTTTTTCATCAGTTTTGATAATATTTTTGGTTTATTAAAAAAGTTATTTACTTGTTTTAATGTAGTAAATATAAGATGTTTTTGTATATTGTTATTTAATATAGCATTTTTTACTTTTTCTAATACTTCATTATATTCTTTGCTTGTTGGGAATTTATTGTTATTATAAGAATATAATAAACCAACACATATACTGGCACCAGATACGGTTGATATATGTTCTATATTTTCTAAGGCATTTTCTTCTGCAAGCCATTTAAATATTCCAAGATGAAATATAGCTGCTCTTATTCCGCCTCCAGATAAAGCAATTCCTATTTTTTTATCATTTAATGACATTATTGTACCTTAAATATTAAATTTTTGATTTTATATTTTTTACTTTATTTTCATCAGTATATTTTATGCTGAACTCCGGAGGTCTTAAAGCGGCACCCATAAATACATTTTCATTTCTGTATTCCATTATGCTATTAACTGTTTTATTTGCTGTCATATGATATTCATTAGCTTTTACAGTATCTTTTATATATTCAATATTTCTTTCATTTATTCCGCTTCCAGGCATTATTATTATTTTATCATTATATTTTTCAACCAATTCTTTTAATTTTATTATACCGCTCATGACATTAGCTTCGCCGCCTGAAGTGAGTATTCTCTCAAAACCAAGTGATATAATATCCTCGCATGCTTCATTTAAATCAATACTTACATCTATAGCTCTATGGAAAGTTACTTTACTGCTTGACCATAAATCTAGCAACTTAGAACATCTTTCTTTATCAACTTTTCCTTCTTTTGTAAGTATGCCGAATACTATTCCGTCAATTTTTAAATCTTTCATTAATTTTATTTCTTTTTTCATTATTTCAAATTCAATATCATTATAGCAGAAATCTCCGCCTCTAGGACGCACCATCGCATATATTGGCTTATTAACTTTTTCTCTTGCTAATTCCAAAACTCCAAAACTAGGGGTAGTTCCGCCTTCAAACATATTTCCGCAAAGCTCAAGTCTGTCAGCTCCGCCTTTTTCGGCATTAATGCATGACTCTACAGAATCAACGCATATTTCTATTTTGATATTATTTTCCATATTATTCCCCTTAAAGTTTTGATTTATATAAAGATATATAAATTATACTAGATAACTGTTAATTGTCAAAAAGTATTTTATTTCAAAGCTGATGAAAGCTGAAAATAGCCGGCATTTTTAAGATTATTAATATTAGTAAAGCCTAGTTTATACATACGCATAGATGCCATGCCGGAACGGCTGCCGCTTGCACAGTAAACTATATATTCTTTATTTTTATCTAATTTTGAGATTTTTTCTTCAAATTTATAATCATCTAATGCAATGTTTATGCTGTTTTTTATATATCCGCTTTGCTGAACTTCTGCATAACTTCTTACATCTATTAAACCAATATTTTTATTATTTTTATAAAGTGAAACTGCATCATTAATATTTATGTTTTTAAATTTACCTTTGCTTCTTATATTAAATATAATTTTTCTTACCGTACTTAGTATTATAAAAGTTAGTATAAGTCTTATTATTAATGTTAAAGTATTATTCATATTATACCCTCTATATGTATATGGTTTTATTATATCATATAGAGAGTAAATATCAATAGATAATAAAATGATTAAGTTTATATAATTTTATAATTATATAATTGATTAAAAAGTATAGTTATCAAAACATATACTGCAAATTTAATTCCCATATTAAAAATATAAGCCAAGTATAAATAAATCTTTCACTTAATTCTGAATTATTATCTTTAATAAAATAAGGTTTAATAGTAACTTTATCATCAGTTAAGGCATAATATGATATATTAGTATCAATGCAAAAATACTCTTTATTCATAGAATTATAAAAAGAATATTTATTAATTGTATTGGTATTAAGAAAATTGGTTTTCATTTCATATTTATGAACGAATCTTTTTAAAAGTCCATAATTTGTTTCTATTACTTTTAATTTATTAAGAGTTTCATTCAAATCATCTATATTGATAGTGCTAAACTGCATTATTGGCTGATACAATTCATAATCATTAAGCTGATTTTTCCATTTTGATATAGTTTCTTTTTCCATTTCAAAAGGACTTGCCAAACTTATATAACTGTTTTCATCAATAATAATACTTTCATCATTTTCATTGCTGTAACTTCCGTCGCCGGAGTATCTGAAAGTATAAACTTTATTTTCACTATGCATATTCCAAATTAAATTAATAGCAAATTTATTCATTAAAACATTATCAATAAAAATTTCTTTAAAAAATCTGTAATGATATTTTTTACCGCTCATTAAAAGTTTTATTAAATTAAAATTCTGATTTTTTATAGTAAATGAAATTTCTTTTTTTATATATTTAATTTTTTCCTTCAAATCAGATGACATATTTTTAGGATATGATTTTAATATTTTATTTTTTTCAATATCAAAAAGTTCTGCCTCATCATCTTTAATAATTAATTTATATTTATTATCTTCTATAATTTTTTCACCGTTTTTATCAAATCCAAAATTAGGTATAAGTTTAAATATTATTTCATCTTCATTTAAATTTCTCATTAAAGCAGCTTCATGCAATATATCATCAGCCATTTTCTGTATATCATCTCTTTCATTATATCTAAATACATTGCATAATAGATTCATAGCATAATCGCTTTCTTTATGAAATGATAATATTATAAGTAAAAGTTTAGAATATTTTTCTTCTTCATATATTTCTTTTACTGCTTCATCTCCTCCATATATTCCATAAATTATAGCTGAAGTTTCTTTTTTTGAAGATATATATATTTGTCTTAAAGCTTTTATAAATGATTCTCTGTCTAATAGATTTATAATATTATCTATTAATGCTATTTTAAAAACATCTCTTTTTAATGCTAAATAAGATAAGTATATGTACTTTATAACTTTGATATTAACTGTTTTTGTTTTATCTTTAGTGAATACTTCTTCGATATTTAAATCATCTATAAACTTAACTTTCTTTTCATCTTTTTTATTGTAATTATTTTCTATATAATTTTCTGCTTCTTCTATTATTTTGAAATTATTAGAAGTTTCTTTTAATTCATTATAATAATCATTTTCTAATCTTTTACGGAAAAGCATTATTTTCTTATTGTTGCTTGTATTAATGCTGTAATATATTTTTTTTATATCATTATTTTTTAAAAGCTCTGACAAATCATATTCATTATTATTTTCTAAACAGTATAAATAAATTTTAAACTTCAATGAAATTTTATTATTCTTATACATAAAAGAATTTTCAAACATAGAATTCATTGAATAAAGATTTTTAATATCCCAAGAATCTAAATCCTGATCAAATTTATTAGTATTTGCAAACATTTTATTCATACTTTCAACATTAGAAACATTCCATTTATTTAAAGGCTTATTAAATTCCAATGCTCCATTAAACATATCATCCATTGCTTCTACATGGCTTACATTCCAATTATTAATATCATTATCGAATTTCAAGGCATCAGTAAACATTCCTCTCATATTTTTTACTTTAGAAACATTCCACTTATACAAACTTTGATTAAACTCTTTAGCAGAATTAAACATCATATTCATACTTTCAACATTGCTGACATTCCAATCATTCAAAGGCTTATTAAAACATAAAGCAAAATGAAACATATCAGACATAATTTTAACTTTTGAAACATTCCATTTACTTATATCATTATTAAAATAACTATTAAATGAAAATAAACCATGCATATTCTCTACATTTGAAGTATCCCAATTTTCAATACCATCATAATTTTTTCTATGAGAACATTTAAATAAATCTGTCATATTAGTGATAAGGCTTGTATCAATATCATTTAAATCAATACTTTCATCATCAACTAATAATTTTAATTCTTTTGTATTATTTGGTTTGAACTTTTTATGCATAGTAAATCCTTAAAATATTATATACTTAAAATTTTTAAGTTTGTCAAAAAATACAATTTTGAATTTACGTTATTTGTGGGGACTAGCCCCCACACCCCTACTTCTTTTGCCGATTAGGCACCTACTTGGTGGTGATTCAAAGAAGCTATATCCTCGACAGGCTCGGATACGCTTCGCGAAATGCTATATTTTTGCTCAAATTAATAACCTGTCTTACATGTAAAACAATTTTAGTATGATTTAGTACTAATTTTATCCTTGCACTTTTTGGTTCTTTTTGCGGCGGGAAAAAGAACAATAAAAAAATTGACAAAGTTAAAAATTTTCAGTATATATTAAATAAAAAAGTGAAGCTAATAAAAATTAACTTCACTTTTATTTTAATTATAAATTATAAAAATAATTAATGTTTAAAATGTCTTATACCAGTAAATACCATAGCAATGCCATGTTCATTACAAGCATCTATTGATTCCTGATCTCTTATAGATCCGCCGGGCTGAATTATAGCTTTAATATTGTATTTAGCACAAGCATCAACAACATCTCTGAATGGGAAGAATGCATCAGATGCCATTACAACTCCATCGCCTGCACGCTCTAAAGCATCTTCGCAAGCCCATATTCTGTTAGTTTGTCCGCTTCCTATACCTTTAGCCATAAAGTCTTTTATTACTACTATAGCATTTGATTTAGCATATTTTACAACCTTCATTCCAAATATTAAATTCTTCATTTCTTCTTCTGTAGGCTTTTTCTCTGTTACAACTTTATAGTCTTCTATTAAAGTAGTGTCTTCATCTTGTACAAGTAATCCGCCGTCAATTTTAACAAGATTGATTTTATCATTAGTATTAGTTTTATATTTTATAACTCTTAAATTCTTTTTAGTTTTTAATACTTCCAAAGCTTCAGGAGTAAAGTCTTTAGCAATAACAATTTCTAAGAATATTTTTATAAGTTCTTTTGCAGTTGCTTCATCTACTGTACTATTGAAAGCAACTATTCCTCCGAATATAGAAGTAGGATCGCATTCATAAGTTCTATTATAAGCCTCTAATACATTAGAACCCAAAGCAGCACCGCAAGGAGTAGAATGTTTTATAGCAGAACAAGCATACTCTTTTTTAGACTCATCAAATTCTAATACTATTTTTAAAGCTATATCCATATCTCTGATATTATTAAATGAAAGTTCTTTTCCGTTTAATTGTTCAAAATCTTTCATAGAGCCTTTATCTGTAGTAGAAACATAATAGCTTGCGCCTTGATGAGGATTTTCCCCATATCTTAATTCTTCTTTTAATGCATAAGACATATTTAAATAATTAAGTTGTTTGCCTTCTTTATTTTCTAATGAATTAAACATAAACTCTGACACTGCAGCATCATAAGCAGAAGTCAAATTAAATACTTTAGAAGCTAAATATTTTTTTGTTTCAAAACTAACTTCGCCTTTTTCCATTTCACTTTTTACTAAATCATAATCTTTAACATCGCTTATAACAACAACATCTTTGAAAGACTTAGCAGCAGAACGAAGCATAGTAGGGCCGCCTATATCAATAAATTCAATCTTTTCTTCAAATTTCAAATTATCATCTTGTACTTTTTCAAAGAAAGGATAAAGATTAACTATAACCATATCAATAGGAGTTATACCTCTTTCCTTAATAGTTTCCATATGAGTAGGGTTATCTCTTATAGCAAGTATTGCTCCATGTATTTTTGGGTCTAAAGTTTTTACTCTGCCGTCAAGCATTTCTTTAGCTCCTGTAACTTCAGCAACCTCTATAACTGGTATATTATTTTCTTTCAAATATTTATAAGTTCCGCCTGTAGAAACTATTTCCACATTTTTTGAAGTCAAGAATTTAGCAAAGTCTAATATTCCGTCTTTATAAAATACAGATATCAATGCTCTTTTTATCATTTATAAACTCCTAATAAAACTAATTAATAATTCACTCATTATAATATAAAGGAATTTATTGTAAAGTTAAATTTATATATAAATTATAATTGACTTTTTTAAATTAATGATTATTATATTTTAATAAAAAAAGTTGATTAAAATTCTAATTAGTGTTTATAAAGGAGTTATTAATGTTTAAAAAAGTCAGACTTCATGTGAAAATAACTGCTTCAATATTAATTCCTATTTTAATAATGATTGTAATATCAAATATTGTAACAATAATAAATGTCAAAAAAATAAGCGGGGATCTGTCATATAAGGTTTTGGAAGAAGCTTCAAACAGCGAAGTAAATAAATTAAAATCTGTAGTAAAAGAGGAGTATTATTCAGTAACAACATTAAAATACGTGATAGAAAATATGTATAATAATAATATCAGAGATAGAATTGCTTATGATAATATAATAGCAGAATATTTGTATAATCTTCCAAAAACTGTTGTAGGTGTTATGCTTGCTTTTGAACCTAACACAATAGGAAATGACAGTAATTATATAAATGAATATCCTTATACAAAAGGACAGCAAACTTACTATATGGCAAGAGTGAATGGTCAAGACAGTCAGGTAGTTATAACATCAGAAGATTTAAAATCAGATTATTATACAGTTCCAATAAAAACATCTAAAACTTATTTATCAGGGGTATATGATTTTGATTTAGGAAATAATAATATGGTAAAAATGTATACTTGGTCTGTTCCTATAATTTCTTCAAATAAGGTAATTGGTGTTATTACAGGCGATGTTTTAGTGGATACTTTAATGCCTACAATGAAAGCAATAAATCCATTTACAGATTCTATGGGATTATTATTTGATAATTATGGCAACTTACTTTATGACGTCAGTAATTTAGACAATATAGGTATAAATGTATATGATTTATACCCTCAATATAAAAAATATAATGTAACGGAAGAAGTTACAAAAGGAAATATTGTTTATTTTGAGAGCTATAGTGAGTATTATAAGGGATATGCTTCATATTTGTTTGTTCCTTTAGAAATAGTAGAAGGTCAACATTGGATGCTTGAAATTATAGGCTCTAATAATTCAATATATAGAGACAGCAATATGCTTCAAAAGATTGTTGTTATAATATCAGTATTCATAATAGTTATAGCTTCTATTATTACTCCTATTATAATTAGGATGAGAGTATCTAATATTATAGGAGAATTAGCAAAGGATATGTCAAATATGGCTAATGGGGATTTAACTATATCATCTCTCAATGGATTTTCAAAAAGAACAGATGAATGGGGAGATATAGCAAGAGGCTGGGAAAAAGCTATGGATAATTTCAACAGCATTATAAACACTGTAAAAAATTCTGCTGGAAGAGTTTCAGATGCAGCCAATAGTGTTTTAGAGGGTAATACTGATTTATCCAGCAGAACAGAATCTCAGGCAGCTAGTTTAGAAGAAACTTCAGCTTCTATGAATGAGATAGCAAGCACCATAAAAGAATCTGCTGAAAATGTTTCTAATAGTGCTGATGTTGTTAATGATACAAAAAATAAAATATCAAAAGCTGGAGAAATAATAGAAGAAAGCGTACAAAAAATGGATGATGTATATGAGGCGAGTGCTAAAATTATGGATATTACTAAGCTTATAGAAGGCATTGCCTTTCAAACTAATATACTTGCACTTAATGCTTCAGTAGAGGCAGCACGTGCTGGAGAACAGGGAAGAGGATTTGCTGTTGTTGCAAGTGAGGTTAGAAATTTAGCTCAAAATACTCAGGAATCTGTGAAAAATATTACCGCATTAATTACCGATAGTTACAAAAAAATACATTTGGCTGCTGAAAGTGTAAAAGAATCTCAAAATATATTTACAGATATTACCAATCAAATGGATAATGCTTCTCAATTAATGGATAAAATTAATATAGCAGCACAAGAGCAGGAAAAAGGAATTGAGCAGGTAAATACAGCTATTAATAATATGGATAGTGCTGTTCAGCAAAATGCTTCTTTAGTAACTGAGGTAGCCTCTGCTTCTGAGTCCTTGCTTAGTGAGGCTAATGAATTAGTTAAGTCTATAGCATATTTTAAACTTAGATGAAAATAATTTAAATCGTTAAATATAAAAACTTTATTTTTTCAAATAAAAAATAAAGCTCCGTAAATTTTACTTATTAAGTTTTATAGCATTGCATAATTATGATAACTTTTATTTCGCAATTATTATATATGAAAGTTATCATAATTGTAATTTTATGTTAACTATGTTAAAATGAATCTTCATATTATTTTATTCAATAAAAATTATTCAATAATAATTAGAGGCTTATTATGAAACCGTTCATTAAATTTTTTATTATATCTTTTATAATAATATCTTTTAACTTATATTCTGCTGTAACTGTAGACTTTAGATTATTTACAAGTTCTTATGCATATAATGCAGAAAATACTTTATGGCAGGATACAAGAACAACATTAACATATTTTGAAAACTTTACAGAAGGAGCTTTCGATATAAAATTCAATGATCTTATTACTTTGAGAGTTGGAGCTTCAGTATTTTTCCCATTTACATTTGAATTTCCTCAAGGTATACGAGTATTTCCTATAGTAACTACACAATTATCAAATGAATATATATCTTTAAGAATAGGTACAATGACAGGCGGACATAATTTACCATCTCCAATAAGAGACCCTTTAATGGATATGACTCCAGTTGTTCGTGCTACACCTGATAATACATTAATAGCAAAAGGCCCTGAAGAATATAAATATAATGACCCTTTTACTCATGGTTATTATGAATATGGTGCTTCTTTTGAATGGTTTAAAGGCGGTAAAGGTGAAGTATATATGAATTGGCAAATACAGCATAATGCAAAACATAGAGAAAGATTTGATGTAGGTGTTACTTATGCTATGGATTTTGTTCATGATATAGCAACACCTTATGCAGCTGTTCACTATTGGCATAATGGAGGACATGAATACCCATTTGTACCAGGAACACCAGCTATTACTGAAAACTATGTAGGTGCTATAGGTCTTAATAGTTATTATTTAACTATACTTTATATGGCTTCTTATAATTTAGCAGACAGAGACAATGAGCCTGGAGTATTTGGACATGGTATTTTCTTGAGAGGAACAATACCTGTTAAAACTTGGTTTGAAATAGAACCTATAATATTTGTTTCTGGCTGGTATATAAATAAAAATCATAAATTTATAAGTGTTGAAGGTGATCCTTTCTATAGAGTGCCTTTCTATTTCGGACTTAATATAAAGAAAGACTTTGTATTTGATAATGGAATAGTTTTGGGACTTGGTTTTGTTAATGGATTATTCCTTAATGAAAAAAATCAAATAGGTATAAGATACGATCAAACATTGCAATTTGACTTTACATATTTAGTTCCTGTAAAAAAATAATAAATTGCTTTTATTGTAAAATATAGTAATATACTGAAAAAAGATTTGTAATTAATAAAGTAATTAAGTATTATTTAATATTTATAAAATGATATTAAATGAAACAATTATAACACAAAAATAATTTCAGTATATTCTATATTATAGGAGTAAGAATTATGAAAGATAAAAAAGAAGTTAATCCAAATCCTAATCATAAAAGCACAAATCATGATGAAGCTAATTTTTCTCATGTATATTTTTATAAACTATTATTTGAAGAAAAACCTACTTTACCTAATATAGAATTAGTTAAACAAAAGATTAGAAAATTTTATGATGATATTGATGTAGTATCATCTGATAATGGAATTTACAGTATTGCTATTAATGAATTAAAAGTAAAGTATCAAGATGAAAAAGAAGTGCCAGCTCAAATACTTATGCCTGATGCAATGGAATTTGATTATACTTCTATAAGTGATTATTATTACAGTCAAATGTGGGATATAAAAGAGCCAAAAGAATTAATAAAAAATTGCAATTATGAAATAATGCTTAGTGATTTTATGGCAGCAGGACTTGATTATAAAGAAAGAACAACATTGCTTAATAATTGGCTTTATATATCATTACAGCTTTTTAATAATTGTGTAGCAGTTTATAATGAACAAAGCGGAAAACTTTTACTTCCTGAGCAAATATTAAATAATAATTATCCTAAAGATTTTAGATTTTTACTTTCAGGTGTTAATATAAGACTTTTCAATGTACAAGATTCTAAAGATGTTATAGTTGATACTTTAGGAATGTATGCTATAGGTTTGCCGGATATACAATACCATTTTCATGATTTAAATGTTAATGAAATTATATCGCATGCGTTAAATATTGCTGCATATATATTTGATAAAGGCGACATAATAAAAAGCGGCGATACTATACAAAGTATATTTGAAAATGTTCAATGGAAATGTCAATATGAGAAATCTTTACTTAAACCCCATAGAGAAATTTTGGATATTAATACATTAGAATACGCTTCTGGTAAAAGAGAAGAAAACAAAACAAACTAATTTATAAAAAATAATTATACAGTTTATTTACCAAATAATGAACATTATTTCATTAATAAAAAATCAAAAATAATTATATTTCTTAATATAAAAATTATAAATTTATTGAATTTGGAATCATTTTTTCCTATACTAAAACCATACAGTTTACATAAAAATTTATATCGTATAAATATAAGAATGGAGGTAAATAATGAGTGAAGATGTTTCTTTATTAACAGAAGAAGAAATAGCTGATGAAATAAAAGAATTGGTTGATAATTGGAAAGATGCTGAAGGAAATCTTATAATGATTTTCCATGGAATTCAAAAGCATTATGGCTATGTACCTAGAAATGTCGCTAAATATGTATCCGAAAAAATTAATATCCCGCTTGCAAGGATATACGAAATTCTCACATTTTATAATTATTTCACAATGGAGCCGCCAGCAGAGAATAATATATCTGTTTGTATGGGTACTGCTTGCTATTTGAAAGGCGGCGGACAATTAGTAGAAGAAGTAAAAAGAAAACTTAACCTTAAAGGAGATCAAAAATATTCTGCTGACAGGAAATACAAACTTGAAGAAGTAAGATGTATAGGCTGCTGCGGTTTAGCTCCAGTTATTACATTTAATGGAGAAGTTTCCGGAAGGGTTGTTGTTGATGATATCGCTAAGTTCATCAATAATAGTGAAGATAAAAAAGAGTAATGGAGTCAAAAAATGGTTGAAAAATTGGATAGACAAAAATTAGAAGAACATAGGCTTAATAAAGCTAAAGAAATAGGTTTAAGAAAAGGTATTAATAAAGATTCATCATACAAATATCATATACTTGTATGCGGCGGTACTGCATGTGAATCAAATAAAAGTGATGAAATAGTAAGACTTTTAAGAGAGTATGCTGAGAAAAATGGTATTTCAGATCAAGTACTTGTTGTAAAAACAGGCTGTTTTGGTTTTTGCAGTCAGGGTCCAGTTGTAAAAATTATGCCTGGAAGAGTTTTCTATACTCATGTTCAGCCTGAACATGCTAAAGATATAATAGAAAAACATGTTATGAAAGATGAGTTGTTATTAAGAATACTTTATAAAGAGCAAAGAGAACATAGAGATTTTTCAAAAGAAATTAATTTTT
Source organism: Brachyspira pulli (assembly GCF_036997785.1). Lineage (NCBI taxonomy): Bacteria > Pseudomonadati > Spirochaetota > Spirochaetia > Brachyspirales > Brachyspiraceae > Brachyspira > Brachyspira pulli. Next base: position 21,103 of record NZ_JAWLQI010000025.1, on the reverse strand, counting down.
ATCAAAAACAAAGAAGAATTGTATTAAAAAACTGCGGTATGATAGACCCGGAAAATATTGATGAATATATAGGCAATGATGGTTATAAAGCTTTATCTAAAGTATTATTTGAAATGACTCCAGATGATGTTATTAAAGAAATGAAGATATCAGGACTTAGAGGACGCGGAGGAGCAGGATTCCCTACTTGGAAAAAATGGAGCTTCACAAAAGATGTACAATCTGAACAGAAATATATAGTATGCAATGCTGATGAAGGCGACCCTGGTGCTTATATGGATAGAAGTATACTTGAAGGAGATCCTCATTCTGTAATAGAGGCTATGACTATTGCAGGATATACAATAGGAGCAAGCAAAGGTTATTTGTATATAAGAGCAGAATACGGACTTGCAGTTGAAAGAGTAAAAATAGCTTTGAAACAGGCTTATGAATATGGATTATTAGGTGAAAAAATATTAGGAAGCGATTTCTCATTTGATTTGGATATAAGACTTGGTGCCGGTGCTTTTGTATGCGGTGAAGAAACTGCACTTTTAGCTTCTATAGAAGGAAACAGAGGTACACCAAGACCAAGACCTCCTTTCCCTGCTATAAAAGGTTTATTTGAACATCCTACAGTTATAAATAACGTAGAGACTTTCGCTAATATTACAGCTATTATCAACAATGGTGCTGAATGGTTTGCATCTATTGGCACAGAAAATTCAAAAGGTACTAAGGTATTCGCTTTAACTGGAAATATTAATGTTTCAGGACTTGTTGAAGTGCCTATGGGAACAACTATAAGAGAGATAGTATTCGATATAGGAGGCGGTATACCTAATGATAAATTCGTAAAAGGTGTTCAAACTGGAGGCCCTTCCGGAGGTATAATACCTGAATCATTATTTGGTACTCACATAGACTTTGATAATTTAGTTCAATTAGGTTCTATGATGGGGTCAGGCGGTATGATAGTTATTGATGAAGATAATAATATGGTTGATTTTGCTAAATTCTATCTTGGTTTCTGTGTTGATGAAAGCTGCGGTAAATGTGTTCCTTGCAGAGTCGGCGGTATGCAAATGCTAAAAATATTAGAAAAGTTTACTAAAAAAAGAGCCAAAGAAGAGGATATACAAAAATTAAAAGACATTGCTTTAACAATGAAAAAAGCTTCATTATGTGCTTTAGGTTCAACAGCAGCAAATCCTGTAATGTCTACACTTAAACATTTTGAAGAAGAATACAGAGCTGGCATATTTACTCCGCCTGTTCCTAAAAAGAATTAATGAGAGTAAATTTAAGGAGTGTATAAATTATGGTTAAAATAAAAATAAATGGAAAAGAAATAGAAGTAGAAGAAGGTCTTACTATATTAAAAGCAGCTAAAAAGTTAGGCATCAAAATTCCTTCATTATGCTATCACCCTGATATTCCTCCAACATCTGCATGCGGAATATGTGTTGTAAAATTAGCTAATCAAGGAAATAAATATGTCAGATCATGTTCTATGATTGTAGAAGAAGGAATGGATATCATCACTCATGATGCAGAAATTAATACTGTAAGAAAAGGGGTATTAGAATTAGTATTATCAGCACACCCTAATGATTGTTTGAACTGTATAAGAAACGGAGAATGCGAACTTCAAGTTGCTGCTGCTGATTTTGGTGTTAGAAATTCTAAATATGATAATATAAAACAAAATCACCCTAGAGATGAATCTGCAGGAAGTATAGTGCTTAATCCTGAAAAATGTATTAAATGCGGAAGATGTGTTGTAGTTTGTCAGCAAATGCAAAATGTACATGCTTTAGGATTTGTAAATAGAGGATTTGAAACTTATTTTGCTCCTAGTGCAGTATCATTAAAAGATTCTCCTTGTGTAGACTGCGGACAATGTGCTGCTCACTGCCCAGTGGCTGCTATATATGAAAAAGACCAAACTAAAGAAGTTGAAGACGCTATAGACGATGCTGATACTTATGTTACAGTTCAAATGGCTCCTGCAGTAAGAGTTGCTTTAGGAGAATATTTCGGATTAAAGCCAGGCGATAATATTACAGGAAAAATTTATGCTGCTATGCGTTTGATTGGATTTAATGCAATATTTGATACTAATTTTGGTGCTGATTTGACTATTATGGAAGAAGCTAATGAATTTGTTAAAAGATTTACAGAAAGCAACGGCACTGCTTGTATGACTACATCTTGCTGTCCTGCCTGGGTAAAATATGCAGAAGAATATTATCCAGATTTACTTGATAATATTTCAACAGCTAAATCACCTCATATGATGTTGGCACCTATGACTAAAACATATTATTCAGATAAAGCTCATGTGGATCCTTTCAGCATATTCAATGTATCTATTATGCCTTGTACAGCTAAGAAGAATGAGATTAGAAAAAATGAATCTATGTATTCAAGCGGATATAAAGATGTTGATGTTGTTCTTACTACTAGAGAGTTTGCAAGAATGATTAAACACTATGGTATAGATTTGGCAGGAATAGAACCTGAAGAAGCTGACAGCATATTAGGAGAATATACCGGAGCTGGTACTATATTCGGTGCTACCGGCGGAGTTATGGAGGCTGCTTTAAGAACTGCTTACAATATTATAGCAGGTACTAATCTTGAAAATGTTGATTTTGAAGAAGTGAGAGGATTGGAAGGAGTAAAAAGAGCTACTGTAAAAGTATTGGATAAAGAAGTAAAAATAGCTGTTGTTAATGGACTTCATAATGTTGATCCTGTAATGCAGGAAATTAGAGCTGCTAAAGAAAAAGGCGAAAATCCTCCTTATCATTTTGTAGAAGTTATGGCTTGTCCTGGCGGCTGTGTTGGAGGAGGCGGTCAGCCTTATGGGCCTACTAATGAAGTTAGAACAGAAAGAGCTAAAGGCTTATATGATGAGGATAAAAAAGTTACAAAACATAGATGCTCTCATGAAAATGAAAATGTGAAAAAACTTTATGATGAGTTTTTAGGAAAACCTCTTGGTGAAAGATCTCATCACTTCTTACATACTAATTATGAGGCTAATGATAAATATACAAAATAATTTGTAAACCTAATATAAGTTATAAAAAAGCACTATGATAATAGAAATACATTATCATAGTGCTGTTTTTTATTTATAAAAAGTTTTATTAACGGCTATTTTATAGTTTCGAATTTCATCTCTCTAAATTTTTTATATTCATCTTCTATTTCATGTTTTCTTGACATAAAATTATCTCTTGTATGAATTATTTCTTGTAAATGTACTGCCCTAGCTTCATTGATATTTCTGTCTCTTATAAGTCCGTTTTCTGCAAGTACGAATTTATATTTTCCATCTTCTCCTTTTAGCAAATCACCGCCTGCACCGCAAACTGCACATTCAAAATTAAATTTTACTCCGTCCCAATGTTCTTCGCCTGGATATATTAAAGAAGAATGACATCTAGGACATAAACCTAAATTAGGATCTCCAAGCCATTTTCTTTCTTCAACTGGTGTATTTATAGCCTCAACAATATTTTTACCCATTTGATATGCTCTGTCCAAATAATCTTTATGAAGTAAAACATTTCCTGGTCTTCCCACACTTTCAGCTAAATACATATCTACAACAGTCATAGATTGAGTAAACATTGTAGCAGCCAAACCTTCTAAAGACATTGTCTGCCAATCATGTTTTGATCCTCCAACTCCAATAAGTCCTGCAACTGTATGAGGATCTTCTTTTACTTGTCCTATTTGAAGTCTGAATGACAATTCATAGGCTAAAAATCTTTGAGCAAATGATAAATACAAAGATGAAGGTAGTAAGTCATAAGTAGGGCAGCCTATTATTATGCCATGACATTCATTCATAACATTTACTATTTTATCCATATCATCTTTTTCTTTGTAAATACAGCCCTTATATTCTCCGCCTTCTTTGAATATTTTTCCCATAGCTATAGTACAAGATTCACAACCGGAACAAGGTTTTATATTATAATCAAATAGATTAATAAGTATTGCCTCTGCTCCTGCATCTTTAACTGCTGTTAAAGCTTGTTTTACTAATATTTCGCTGTTTCCATTATGTCTGCCAGCCTTCGTATTTATTTTTTGTAAATGATATTATCGAAGTTTATCGGAAATCTTATACTAAAAAAAATATATAAGTCCTACCTTATTTTAGATTATATAGCATACAATATATTAAAAAAATGTCAATATAAAAAAGTGAATACTTGATATCGGTATTATCAAGTATTCACTTTGATGATATAAGAATATGAATTTTTTATATGAAATAATTTTATATTATTTATTTTTTGTTTTATACTTTTCTATTATATCTTTTTAAATACATAATTTTTATAATATATACCTAAACAACTATATTTTGTCAAAAATAAAATTATAGTTTCTTTTTTATATCTGGGGCTTTGCCCACCACTCTGCGTACTTCGTAACACCCCAGTTCTTTTACGACCGAAGGAAGTACTGTAAGTATTGGTATAAAAGAACCTATATCCTCGACAGGCTCGGATACGCTTCGCGAAAGACTGCATTTTTGACCTAAAACTAGGGTATTACACTATATTTAATGTATATTCTTAAAATATAAAGTTCTAGCAATTGCGTTTTCGCGAAGCGTGCCGTAGGCAGCAACTTTTTTGTGCGGCAAAAAAGTTGATAATTCTATATAAAGTGCATCGGTTGACAAACTTAAAAATTTTCAGTATATCATTCTTCTATATATGCATAGTTAAATTTATATCTTCCCAAAGGCTCATCAATATAATTTTTTAATTTAGGATTCACTATCAAGAAATCAGTTCTATATATAAAAGGTATAATAGGAACTTCATCAAAAAGTATTGATTCAGCTTCTTTCAAAGCCTCCATTCTTTTTTGTGCATTTGTTGCAGTTGTAGCAAACTCTATTAAAGAATCATATCTAGCATTAGAAAATCCTCCGTAATTTATATCGCTGTAGCTAGTCATAATTTGAAGCATTGTAAGCGGGTCATTATAATCGCCAGTCCAGCTTGTTCTAGCCATTTGGTAATTTCCTGATTCTCTGAAAGGCAAAGTAATTTTTGATTCTTCTGTTCTAACCATTACATCAATATTAAGAGTATTTTTCCACATTTGCTGAATTGCTTCCAAAACTGTAGTATAAAAACCAGATGAAACTTTTACTTCAAGTATAGGGAAATTTTCACCATTAGGGTATCCTGCTTCAGCTAATAATCTTTTCGCTTCTTCTACATTATTACTATAATTGTTTGCTATTATATAATTACTGCTTTCTTCTCTGAAAGATTTTTCAAGTCCCTTTACTACAGGCGGAACGAATGCTTCTGCAGCTATTAGTTTTCCGTATCCTATATTTGATACTATGTAATTTCTGTCTATTGCAAGAGATAATGCTTTTCTTACTCTTTTATCTGATAATGTTTTATCTTTATTATTTAAATCCAAATAATAAACTCCTATAATATCGCTTACAGCCATTAAATTATCTTTTATTAAATTTTCTATTTCACCAATAGGAGGGGCATTTATAGAAAAATCAACATCTCCTGTTCTAACTGCATTAAGTGATATATATTCATCAGCTATCAAAACAAAATTAATTTTTTTAGCTACTTGATTAGTATAATTCCAATAATTAGTATTTATTTCAAAAGCTAATAATTCATCTGGCTTTCTTTCTACCATTTTGTATGCACCGTTACCAATATAAGTTTCAGACTTCCAAGTCCAATCATCACCGTATTTTTCTATTATATCTTTTCTTACCGGCATATAAACTCCTCCGGAAGCTAATATATCAGTAAAGTATAGGGTAGGTGCTTCAAGTTCTATTGTAAGAGTATTTTCATCTATAGCATTTACTCCAAGATTTTCTACTGGCTGTTTTCCTCTTATTATATCTTTAGCATTTTTTATATATTCCATTAAATAACTTATAGGTGATGCAGTTTTCGGATCAACTGCTCTTCTATAAGAATATACAAAATCATCTGCAGTAACTTTTTTTCCATCGCTCCATTTGGCGTTATCTCTTAAATGAAATGTATATGTAAGGCTGTCATCGCTTATTTCCCATTTGTCGGCAACACCTCCTACAATGTTTCCGTTTATATCTTTATCAAGAAGTCCTTCAAAAGCATGATTGATATAAATAAATCCATAAGTTTCATCATTTAAAGCTGGGTCTATAGTATTAAGTTCATATCCTAAATTCACAGTAATTTCATCTTTGATATTTTTTATTTCTTTTTTACAAGATATAATTAATATAAACAAAAATAATAGAACAATAAATTTTAGTTTTGAAGTCATAAAAAGCTCCTTAAATTATTAAATATAAAAGCGAGATTTTTATAACGCCGTTTGTCTTGTTTTATTGAATTGTATTTTAGTCTTGTTTATTTATTTTAGATTAAGATATTTAATAAAACAAGACCAACTTTAGAAAAGGTCTCATTTTATTAAATGTATAAATAAAAAATAATAAAAGAGATAATTCCCTACGCTGGCATTACCCAAACAGGTTATAAGGGTCGAAGTTTTATAAAATTATACAAACTTCCTCTCAGCCTTTTCAAGCTCCCCAAGTTGAAAAAATGATATAATATATTTTATTTTTTTCAATAATAAATTATTATTTTTTATTATTGCTAATAAAAATTGTTCGCTCTAAGGCTCTGTCAAGTAAACTTGCCAGAGGCTCACAATTTTTATAATTAGATTTACAATATTTAAAAATTATTATTTTTTATTATTGTTATGCTCGTCTACGCCTACAATAAGCTAGTGAGTAAACTCACTAGCTGGCTACGACTCGCTTTTTATATTTTAATTCTAATATTTAAAAATTATTATTATTTATTATTGTTATGCTTATCTACGAAGTCCGCTTTTCTATGTCGCCTAAATAATATTATCAATAAAATTTATATAATGATATTGTTAAGTTTTAAAGCGATAATAAAAATTATTTGCTCTATATTGTGTATAACTTAAAAGGCTATGCCAAATAAACTTTCAAACTCTACAATTTTTATAGCTAGCTTTATAGTTTTATTTATCAAAATGGTATTTAAACTATATTATATATGATTCTACCGGTTCATCAGGCAATAAATATGTTTCAGGATTTTTCATCATCATTTGAAGCATATCAGCTTGTGCCTTATAATACATAGATTCATAATAATCACCATTACGATAGTAATTACGATGATACATCATTAATTCATTTATTACTTGATTATATATAGTATAATTTTGTATTCTTGATTTAATTGCAGTATAATCAACTAATTGTATTATTTTATTATTAATATTAAAGAGCATAGTATCTTTTCCAGAATGCCATATTATAGATTTTTCATCATAATTTATAGGTGTTAATAAACTCCAATCACTTTCTTTAGCATATCTAGGATCAACATCTGTAACCATAAATAGATTTTTGCCAGCATTTTTTACATGTTCAGGTTTTATTACAAAGTCGGTTTCTCCTCTATCAAAAGCTGCTTTTATTTCATTTATAGGAGGGATAGGTAGAAAGTATCTGTAAAAATCGTATGTTACCATATAAGTATTATAAGTTTGATAATATACCTTATTGTAATATTCTACCCAGTTAGGAGGCGTAGGAGTTTTATCTCTTTTTTTAACTACTTCTAAATCTCCATAGAAATCATCTATATATGAGTCAATATCTTTAGGAGTTTCTCCTATAAATTTTTGCCAATCTATAAAATTTTCTGTAACCCATTTATCATCATTTTTTATTGATGTTAGAGTCCATACATTATTAACCTTTTGATACATATATTGCTTTCCATTTTCCAAATAAAATTTTCCATCATTATATTTAGCCTCAAAATCAGAAACATTTCCCCAAGGAGTTTTTCCTACTTCCTCCCAATTATTTGGATCGGACATATCTTTATCTCTATGTATTCTATAATATTTGTCTTTGCTTACAGTATAATCAGGTAAAATTCTTGAGCCATCTGGATTTTCTTCATAAAATGTTTCTCTAAGATCATATAAATAAATATAATCACCTACTAATGCCATTTTTAAACTTTCTAATCCAAATCTTCCTTGCCAGCTTTTTGGTTTAGAACTGTCTAATTGTGTAGGTGAAGGAAGATTCATATATGTATGATATTGACCATATTTCTGCCAATTTAATAAGTCAGTAGCTTTATAATAAATATCTGAATATATTAATTCCTTATAATATACTAAAAATTTTAGAGTTTGTCATTTTTTTAGTCAACTTTTTCCCGCCGCAAAAAGTTGCAAAAAGTGCAAGGATAGAATTAGTACTAAATCATACTAAAATTGTTTTACATGTAATATAAACTATTAATTTAAGCTAAAATATAGCCCTTCGCAAAGCGTATCCGAGTTTATCGAGGATATAGGCTTCTTTGTGGCAACACCACAGGCACTCCTTTCAGTCGCAAAAGAAGTGGGGTATGGGGCAAAGCCCCAGATATCAAAACAAAAATATAACTTTACTTTTGACAAAGTATAGTTGTTTAGGTATATTCTATATTTACATCTTTATTTAAAGCTTTATCAAAATATTTATATGTTTCTTTAGAACACTGTAATTCTCCATAATTATAAGGCTCAAATATAATTTCATTATCATTTATAACATTTGCTTGATATAAATAATTCCAAGGACTAGTTTCTGCAGTTCCTAAATTTTTTGCTACAATGTTTATTTTACCATCATTATCTAATTCTAAAATTAATGTATGATCTTTATAATTAAATTGTTTCATGTTTTTATCATAGGTATATGAATATTGAGCTAATATATACCATTTTCCTCTGAAAAAGAATTTCTTTTGAAATCCTCCAAATACTACAGATTCATCATTATTATTTTCTGATACGGTTATCTCTGTAGGTTTTAATTTATCAGGTATTCTAAAATCAGTAGGCGGAGGAATTTTGTTAGGTGAAAGTATATTTATTTTTTTACATGAAATAAGTGATATTATTATAAATATTATAATAAAGATATATTTTTTATCTTTTAAAGTAAACATAATTTATTTTTTATCATACCTTTAAATAAATACAATTTATTAATTTTTTAGATTATATCTAAATAGTATTATTAAAGATATTATATTTAGAATGTTTTCTTAAAAATTAATATATATATTAATGATACTAATTTTATTTTATATTTGTTATATAAATAATTAAATTTTATTAATATTATATTATATAGGATAAAAAAATTAAACAATGTTTTATATGTTCAATAGTACTCTTGCTTGTATATTAATTAATAATTGTTTATAATTTTTTTATTTGCAACAATAAAGTTAATTTTAGTATAATTAGTTTTATTTTCATTAAAATACCTAAAACTATCTATTAAAAATTATAAAGTTTTGTATAATTCATATTACAATTATGAATTTTATGAGTTATAAATTTATATTTTAGTATGATTATGAGTTATGTAAATGTTGTTTAATTCTACGGATTTTTTAATATTTTTTCCTATAACACTTATTTTATATTGGATATTTCCAAAGAAACTAAGATATATTTGTCTTTTTATAGCAAGTTATATCTTTTATATGTTTTGGAACCCTAAATATGCCTTATTAATGGCTACTTCTACTGTTGTAACCTTTTTAAGCGGAATTTTAATAGAAAAATTAAAATATAAAAGGATAGTAGTGGCATTTAGTTTTATAATAAATATTACAATACTGATATTTTTTAAATATTTCGATTTTCTTCTATTAAATATAAATATGCTTTTATCAGCATTCCATATACAATTAATAGAAAAGCCTTTTGATATAGTGCTGCCTGTAGGAATATCTTTTTATACATTCCAAGCATTAAGCTATACTATAGATGTTTATAGAGGAGAGATAAAGTCTGAAAAAAATATAATTAAGTATGCATTGTTTGTATCATTCTTCCCTCAATTGGTAGCTGGCCCTATAGAGCGTTCAAAGCATTTGCTTGGTCAAATACAGAATATGGATAAAATAAAAAGATTCGATTATCAAAGAATAACAGAAGGGCTTATTTTAATGCTTTTCGGTTATTTTCAAAAAATGGTAATAGCAGATAGAGCTTCTATATTAGTAGATACTGTATTTAATAGATATTATATTTATAATACAAGCGAATTAGTATTATCAGCAATGCTTTTTGCAGTTCAAATATATTGTGATTTTGCTAGCTATTCTCTTATAGCCATAGGAACTGCAAAAGTTATGGGTATAGATTTAATGGAAAACTTCAATACTCCATATTTTGCAAGAAGCATAAAAGAATTCTGGGGGAGATGGCATATATCATTATCTACTTGGTTTAGAGATTATCTTTATATACCTTTGGGCGGAAATAGATGCTCAAAGTTTAGAAAGAGTTTTAATATATTAGTGACTTTTTTAGTGAGCGGATTATGGCATGGAGCTAATTTTACTTTTATAGCTTGGGGTGCCATACATGGAATATGCCATATAATAGAAGATCTTACTTTAAAATTCAAAAATAATATTTTAAATAAACTAGGTGTAAAGGTACAAAGTTTCAGCTTTAAATTTTTGGAAGTAATTTGTACTTTTATAATAGTAGATTTAGCCTGGATATTTTTCAGAGCAGAAACTATACATGATGCTTTTTACTATATACAGAGAATGTTTACTAAAGTAGATTTATGGCGTATATTTGACGGTTCATTATACAAACTAGGATTAGATCGTTTTGAAATGAATATACTTATAATATCTTTGATAGTGCTGTTTTTAGTTGATTTATTAAAATATATAAAGAAGGAAACTATTTATGTATTTTTGAAAAATCAATGTTTATATTTTAGATGGGCAGTAATATTTTTCTTGTTATTCTTTATTATAATATATGGAAAATATGGTGCAGGTTTTGACCCTAAGCAGTTTATATATTTCCAATTTTAGGAGTTATAAGAATGAGTGAAGTTAGAAAAAATTATTATGGCAGTCTTTGTACTGAAATGTATGAGATACTACATGAAAGAGCACCTGAAGATGAATTAAACTTTTATCTATCCTATGCTGAAAAAGGTAAAAAGATTTTAGAACCTTTATGCGGAAGCGGAAGATTTCTTATTCCATTTATAGAAAGAGGGTTTGACATAACAGGAATAGATATGTCTAATGAAATGCTGCAAAAACTAAAATTAAAATTTCCTGATGCAAAAACAGTTCATACTGATATTATGAAATATGATCCGAAAGAAAAATTTGATTATATATTTATCAGTTCAGGTTCAGTATCATTGTTTACAGATATTGATATTTGCAAACAAATTCTAATAAGAATAAAGAACTGGCTTTTAAAGACTGGTAAATTTGTTTTTGCAGTTGATACAATAAAAAATAGATGTATAGATGATAATGATTATAATATTGCTGTATCCGTTAAAACAAGAGAAAATTTTGAAATAGTGCTTAAATCAAAAAATTATTATGAAGAACAAAATCAAACTCAGTTTTCGCCATCAATTTATGAAATGTATAATAATACTGAATTACTTCAAAGTGAGTTTATGGATTTTCAGACGCACCTTTATAAATATGGTGAAATGGAGCAGTATTTAAAAGAAGTTGGATTTACTCAAGTTAAAACATTTTCTTCTTTTGAAAAGGAAATTGCAGTTAATGATAAATGTGATATGTTTTTATTTGAATGCAGTTTTTTATAATTATTATAATGTGGTTGATTACTTAATAAATAATAAAAAAAATTTTATAAAAAATATTTTTTGTGAAGAAAATTATGAACTATAAAGGAACAATACAATTAGAAAGTGAAAGATTATTACTTAGAAGATTTAAAATAGAAGATGCAGAAGACATGTATAATAATTGGGCTAGCGATGATGAAGTTACTAAATATTTAATTTGGAGAACTCATAAAAATGTTGAGGAAAGCAGAATAATTTTAACTGAATGGACTAGTCAATACTGTTATAAAGATTTTTATCAATGGGCTATTGTACTAAAAGAGAATAATTTTTTGCTTGGAAGTATAGGAGTAGTTGATGCAAATGATAATATAGATTGTATTAGAGTAGGATATTGCATATCAAGGAAATATTGGCATAAAGGCATTACATCGGAGGCTTTTTCAATGATAATAAAATTCTTTTTTGAAGAAGTTAAAGCCAATAGAATAGAAGCTGCTCATAATGTTGATAATATAAATTCTGGTAAAGTAATGCTAAAATGCGGATTAAAAAAATAAGGTGTATTAAGAAGTGTTTATAGGGATAATACAGGACTTGTTGATGCTGCAATTTATTCTATATTGAGTAAAGAGTATTTTAATTAAGTTTAATAATTTAATAATAGGCTGTTTATAATATGATAAGAAATACGATAAAAATTATTTGTTTTATAGTGATATTTATTACATTACTTTGGTGTTCAGTCAGAGTTTTAAGATTCAAAAATGAAAATGGCATATATCAAGGCGACAGTTTTTATGAACAGAAAACTAACAGTATAGATGTTATGTTTATGGGAAGCAGCCATGTTCATTATAATATTAATCCTGCTATTTTATATAATGAATATGGTATAGCAGCTTATAATTTTACTTCAGGAAGTCAGCCTATCTGGAGTACTTATCATCATTTAGTAGAAGTATTAAAATATCAAAAGCCTAAATTAATTGCATTAGAGTCTTATATTGTTGCAGCAAGCAGAACTAATGTTGTAGATTATCAAATTGTGGCAGCTACTTATTCATTAAAATGGTCAAAAAATAGAGTTGAATCTCTAAAAGTAACAGCTGCAGAAAGATTTGATGAATTTATTAATCCTATGTATAGATATCATAACAGATACAAAGATTTAAAAGATGAAGATTTTATACCTTATGCAAATAATTATAATCATTATAAATATTTTAAGGGATATTCTTTTCATAATAAAACATTCCCAGTACAAAGACCGGATATAGAAAATATTAAAGACAGTTTGCCTTTACTTGATGAGCAGGAAACTTATTATAGAAAAATATTAGAATTAGCTAAGACAAATAATATTCCTATTGTTGTAATAGCTTCTCCATTTCCTATGACTGATGATGAGGCAAGGCACTTTAATAGGGTAGGTGAGATTGCAAAAGAATATGATGTTCCTTTTATGAATTTCAATCATTATTATGATGATTATGATTTAGATTTTTGGACTGATTATAATGATTCAGGACATTTAAATTATAAAGGAGTTCAGAAATATACTTCTTTTTTGGGTAAATATTTAAAAGATAATTTTGATTTGCCTGACAGAAGGGGCGATACAAATTATGATACTTGGGAGAAAAATGCTTTATATGAGTATAATAAAGTTTATGATATGAATTTAAGAGATGTAGATAATATTCATGATTATATTACAAAAATAACAAATCTTAATGATTATACTATAGTTATAAATATGCTTGGTGAATATTCTACAAATGATAATGTTGTAAAAGGATTATACTCTAATTTTAATATAACTAATGAAATGTATACTAATAATGTTTCTTATGTTATAGATAAAAATAAATTAGTATTTTCTTCAATGGGTGAAACTAATTATCTTTATCATAAGGAACTCAATAAATATAATGATTTAGTAGTTGACAGCGGAAGCAGAATAATGATAAGCAGAAGCAATTTGAGAAAAACTACAAATGGAGTTAATATAATAGTATATGATAATATAACTTCAGAAGTAGTTGATTTCTTTGATTTGCCTTATACTAATGATGCAATAAGCGAAGTAATAGAAAGAGATTATTAATTTAAGGTATATATATGCATAAAAAAATTTTATTATTTTTTATACCATTATTTTTACTTGCATCATGTTCAGCACCTATTACATCTCCAAATATTAGTGAAAAAATAAATAAATATGGTATAGATGTAGGACAGGAAGATTCTGCTATAATAGCACAAATAAAAGAACATTTAGAACAATCTTATAAAGATAATGGGTATTATAAACTTGTATTTATAGGTATTCCAAAACAAAATTATTCTCAATCAACTTCTGTATAAGGTATGGTACTTAATGAAGCCAGTAAAATTTCAGCACAAAATGTTATTGTAGATATAAGCGATGTTGATTTCCAGAATGAAGCTATACCAGCATCTATGTTTACAGGCAATCCTGACAATAAAATAACAGTATTAAATTTTATATTTCCTCAAAATAAAATAAAGACTATAAGAACTTTTGCTTTTCATGGACTTCATAATAATTTGAAAGAAGTAACTATACCCGATTCTGTTATTGGTATTGATGCCGCTGCTTTCCAGAAATCTGAGGCATTGGAGAAAATAACAATTAGTGAAAATAGCAAACTTGAATATATAGGAGATTATGCTTTTTCCTATGCAAAAGTAAATGAAATAGTAATACCAGCATCTGTTACTTCTTTAGGCAGAAAACCATTTGGAAGTTCTTTAACCACTGTTACTTATTTGGGAACGAAGCCTAATACTATAATGAATAATAAAGATGTATTTGAAGATTGTGTCAATCTTACAACTTTAATAATTCCTAATGCCGAAGATCCGGCTGATCCTGCTTGGAAGACTTTTTTAGGCGGTAGTTTTAACGAGGTAAGAAAATAGTAATATTTATCAAAAATTATTCAAATATATTTTTATGATAATTATATAGTAAGCTAAATAATTTAAAATATTTTAATTTTGAAAAATTTTTCTTATGTTTAAAACAATATTTATATTTAAGGATTGAAATAGAGATGATTAAAAAAATTTTATTAGTATTGGTATCAGTTTTGGTATTTGCTTCATGTTCAAATAAGACTACATCGCCTGATAGCAGTAATAACGGTGATAATTCAGGAGTTACTCCTCCTGCTATAGATAAGGAAGAGGAAGAATTAGTAAAAAAATACGGCATAGATATAAGTCAGGACGATGCAGTAATAAGTCAAAAAATATAAGAAAATTTAAAAGCTTATTTTGCTGAAAAGAAATCATATAGAGTAATATTAACAGGAACTCCTAAAGATTATACTCAAGATGTTAATGAGTCTTTATATACTTTAGTTTTAAAAGCAGCATTAAAAATTGGTTCTTCTATGAATATAGAGTTGGATATAAAAAATATTGATTTTCAAGACGGTGCTGTAAAAACTCGTATGTTTTCTGGAGAACCTAATGACAATAAAAATATAGTTATAAGTTTTCAATTTCCAGAAAATAAGATAAAAACTATAGAATCAGATTCTTTTAGTTTTTTAGAAATACAAAAGAAATTAGACTGCCTAATTCTATAATCACAATAAAAGAAAATGCGTTTCAGAATTCTCAAAGTATAGAAAAATTAACATTGGGGAATGGTTTACAAGAAATAGGCGACTTTGCATTTATGTATGTTCATAACTTGAAAGAAGTAATAATACCAGATTCTGTAAAATCAATAGGAATGGGGGCATTCAGTGGACCAAAAATAGAAACATTAAAATTATCTTCTTCATTAGTATCAATAGGAGATTACGCTTTTGATTCTAGTAATATTATAGAACTTACAATACCTGCTTCTGTAACATCAATAGGCAGTATGGCATTCGCATTTTCTCAGCAATTAACTGCTCTAACTTATTTAGGTACAAACCCTAGTAATATAAATCATAAAGGAGATGTATTTATAGAATGTACTAAACTTAAAACTTTAATACTACCTAATGCAGATACTTTAGATGCTGGAGTTTGGTCAAGTTTCTTAGGCGGTTCATTCACTGATATAAGAAAGCAATAATAATTAATGATAATGTTATTATTTTACGATACATATTTGACTATTATATAAAATACATATATATTGATAAAATAATATTAAATAATCAAAAAATACATAATTTCATAAACTTTTTTTGATTGTTTTTATTTCTATTTTTTGTATAAACTGTTTTATATATTACTAATTTTAAGGAAACAAATATGAGTAAAATAATAATATTATTAATGTTAATTTTATCTTTAATATCATGTTCTAAAAAATCGGATAATAATAATTTGAAAGAAAATGTAAAAACTGAAGTAAAGGTAGGAGCTTGGGATATTAATCCGAAACAAGCTAATTCTATAGATGATAATATAAAAGATGTTTTTTCAATTGCTGCAAAACAATTGTTAGGCGTAAAAAGAGAATTAATGCTTTATCTTGGAAGTCAGGTTGTTAATGGTATAAATCATGCTTTTATATGCAGAAGTACTGTTGTGTATCCTTCAGCACTTCCATATTATGAAATTATAATTTGTAATGTATCAACTGACAATGAAATATCTATAGTTAAACTTGATAAAATTATAGAAAGCAGTCAAAGCGAAGTAGGCGGTATAGTATGTACTTCTTCTGATGAGGCAAAGATTAATATTTCAAATTCAAAAGAAGCTAAAGATTTAATAAAAATATTTCAAAATGCTGTTAAAGATATAAAATACACTCAAGAACTTTATGTAGCAAGTCAGGTTGTAAAAGGTGTTAATTATTCTTTTGTGGCAAAAGCATTATCGAATGATGGTTCTTCTTCTGTAAAACTATTAACTATTAATAATTTTATGGAATCAAGTGAAGTAATAGAAGTAGAAGATATTTTATAATTTTAAATATAATTCTAATATATACCTAAATAACTATATTTTGTCAAAATAAATTTATATTTTTGTTTTTATATCTGGGGCTTTGCCCACCGCTCTGCGTGCTTACGCAAAACACCAGTTCTTTTACGACCGAAGGAAGTACTGTAAAGTATTGGTATAAGGCACAGCCCGCCTTCGGCGAGAACCTATATCCTTGATAAACTCGTATATGCTTCGCAAAAGGCTACATTTGTGATTTAATTTAATAAATTATTTCACATGTAATACAATTTTAGTATGATTTAGTACTAATTCTATCCTTGCACTTTTTGCAACTTTGACGAAGTCCGCAGAGCGTGTGCGGCAAAAAAGTTGATAATACATTTACAAATTTAAAAATTGTCAGTAATATATTTATAATAACTTTAAATATTTAAACTTTTTAATCTATCTTTTACTTCCAATTTGTTTAAAACTATATAAGTAATAGTGGAAACAGTTATTCCAAGCAATGCTCCAAGTAATACATCGCTTGGATAATGAACTACTAAATAAACTCTTGAGAAACCTATTAATGAAGCTATCAATATAAATATAAAACTATATTTTTTGTTGAAGTTTAAAAATAATGGGAATAAAGCGGCAAAAGATGCTGTAGTATGCGATGAAGGACAGGAAAAAGAAGTTTCTAAATGCTTTCCAACGGCTATCCAATATTCATTATAAATTGGATCCATAAAAGGTCTTTCTCTTGCTATTAGAGGCTTTAATATAAATGCTCCTATTGATATAGATACAAATAAACTGATTGCCATATTTATACCGCAGAATCTTGTTCTTTTTATGAATATTAATATTATAGTTATAATCATTAAAGGCAATGCTTCGCCTAAATTTGTTATAGCAGAAAAGAAAAAGTCTAATGCCTTGTAATTTGTATGCAGGTTATTAGCAAACTTTATTATAGTATCATCAAATAAATTAATTATTTCCATGTTATATTCTCTTTAAAATTGTATTTTTATCAGATAGTTTTATTTCAAGTATAACAGTTAATTTTATTTATTGTAATATTTATTGATTTTATTATTTTAAATGTTAGAATAATCTAACAAATACTATTGATTGGAGTATGTTATGAAAGACTATGAAAGATTATCTAAAGAACATTTTAATAAACAAGCAAGTATTTATGATGAAAAAGATACAGTATATTATTCAAAATTTGGAAAGATAAGCTGCAATTATGTATCAGAATATTTAAAAAATATTGATTATCATAAACTTTTAGATGTAGGATGCGGAACAGGGTATTTAATAAATTTACTTCAATATAAAGATAATACATTATTTTACGGGCTTGATTTATCAGAGGAAATGCTAAAAATGGCAAAATCTAAAAATATAAGAAATGCTGAATTTATTTTGGGCAGTGCAGATAAACTTCCATTTGATGACAATAGTTTTGATGTAGTAACATGCATACAAAGTTTTCATCATTATCCTTATCCAAATGAAGCTATGAAAGAGGTTCACCGTATTCTTAAAAAAGGCGGTATTTATATATTATCCGATACAGGAGTAGGAGGAATAGCTGCTTGGGTAGATAATAATATTTTATTTCCTTTGATGAAAAGCGGTGATTGTCATACAGAAAATAAAGAAGGTATATCAAAAAGAATGATTAAAAATGGATTTGAAATAATAGAGAAAAAACAATTAAAAGGATTTATATATTCTGTTATAGGAAAAAAATGATATGATTTATTAATTTAATATTAAAACGTATTGATGTTTGTTAATATCTTTATAATTATTTATCGATTAACTTTTTTAATTGTCAGATTATGAAATATCTATAATAATTTTATATTGATTTTTATTTTTTATGATGATATAAAAATAATAAAGGTATTATATGAAAAAGTTATTATTAATTTTATCAGCATTATTGTTTATATTGGTAAGCTGTTCTTTTTATAAAGAAGCATCGTCTTATGCATTAATTGTTTCTTCAGAAAAAGGACATAAAAGTATAGTAAATATATTATTGAAATTAAATGCTGATATAAATATGAAAGATAATGAATACGGCTACACTGCTTTAATGGAGGCATCATCAAAAGGCTACACAAAAATAGTTAATACTTTATTAGAACATAATGCAGATGTGAATATTCAGAATTATGACGGACAAACTGCTTTAATGCTTGCCTCATCAAAAGGAAATACTGAAATAGTTAATATGTTATTAGACAACAATGCTGATGTAAATATTAAATGTGATAATGACCGTACTGCTTTGATAGAGGCTTCTGTAAGTGGACACACAGAAATAGTTAATATTTTATTAGCTCATAATGCTGATATAAATGTTAAAAGTTATGACGGACGTACTGCTTTAATAAGAGCTTCTCAAAAAGGGTATGAAGAAATAGTAAATATATTATTAAAACATAATGCTGATACAAGTATACAGATATATCTGGTTTTACAGCATTAGACTATGCTTTAGAGTCAGGTAATTCTAATATAATAAAAATGCTTGAAAACAATTAATTAAAAAACATACTTGTTTAAAAACTACATAACAAAATTATATATAAGGTTATTGTATTTTTTATTATAATTTTAATATATACTTAAATAATTATATTTTGTCAATTTTTACTTTTTCGTAAATGTAATTTTTCTTTATTAATAGTATAAAATATTATTAAGTTTTGTTTGAAATGTGAAGTAAAACCAAGATTTGTGTCAAAAATGCAGTCTTTTTGGTTCTTTGTGCCAATACCGCAGGCACTCCCTTCGGTCGCAAAAGAACTGGGGGTGTGGGGGCTAGTCCCCACAAATAACCTAAATTTAAAATTGTATTTTTTGACAAACTCTAAAATTTTTAGTATATACTGAAAATTTTTAACTTTGTCAATTTTTTCTTGTTCTTTTTCCCGCCGCAAAAAGAACCAAAAAGTGCAAGTATAAAATTAGTACTAAATCATACTAAAATTGTTTTACATGTAAGATAGGTTATTAATTTAAGCTAAAATATAGTCCTTTTGCTTCTTTGGGCCACCAAAAGAAGTGGGGTGCGGGGCAAAGCCCTGCAGATATTTAAAATTTAAAAAATTATTTCTGACAAAATATAGTTGTTTAGGTATATAATAAATTATTACATAAACAACATATTTTTATAAAACCAAAGTATATTAATAATCTGCTTGTTTTATTTTTTATATTTAGTATTATTATTGCGGTAAATTATTATCACAGTTTAATTATTAAATATCGGAGGAATTTTATGACATATAAAGAAATTATAGAAGTTGCAAAAGACTGTATGGGATTTTGTAAAGCATGCCCAATATGTAATGGTAAAGTATGTAAAAATAGTATGCCTGGACCTGGTGCAAAAGGCATAGGAGATGTTGCCATTAGAAATTATGACAAATGGAGAGAGATAAGACTTAATATGGACACAATATGTTCTAATGAAGATGTTGACACTTCTTTTGAGTTATTCGGTAAAAAATTTAAATATCCTATATTTGCTGGCCCTGTAGGTGCTGTTCAGCTTCACTATGGCGATAAATACACAGAAGAAGAATACAATGATATATTAGTAAAATCTTGTGCGGAAGCAGGAATTGCAGCTTTCACTGGCGACGGTACTAATCCAAATGTAATGATAGCAGCAACTACTATGATAAAAAAACAAAACGGCATAGGAGTACCAACAGTTAAGCCTTGGAATATAGATGTTATAAAAGAAAAAATGAAATTAGTAGCAGATTCAAATGCTTTTGCTGTTGCTATGGATGTTGATGCTGCAGGACTTCCTTTCTTAAAAAATCTTACTCCAAAAGCAGGAAGCAAAACTGTAGATGAATTAAAACAAATAAAAGAAATCGCTCAAAGACCTTTCATTATAAAAGGAATAATGACTGTAAAAGGTGCTAAAAAAGCTGTTGAAGCTGGAGCTGATGCAATAATAGTATCAAATCATGGAGGACGCGTACTTGATCAATGTCCTTCTACTGCTGAAGTTTTGCCTGAAATTGCTGATGCTGTTAAAGGAAAAATAAAAATATTAGTAGACGGCGGTATTAGAAATGGTACTGATATATTAAAAGCTATTGCTTTAGGTGCTGATGGTGTTGTTATAGCTAGAACATTTGTAATAGCTGCTTACGGCGGAGGAGAAGAAGGTGTTAAATCTTATGCAGCTCAATTAGGTGCAGAACTTGAAGATGCTATGACTATGTGCGGTGTTCACAGCTTAAAAGAAATAACTAGAGATATAGTAAGACTTTAATTTTATTTACTATAATTTTTTATAATTAAAAAAACTCAATATAAAAGAGTGACTCTCTTTATATTGAGTTTATTTTTTATTAATATACTTTTTAAAACCTACTTAATAAAACTGTATAATTTTTTTAATTATAATTTTAA
>NZ_JAWLQI010000024.1:0-45162 GCF_036997785.1 Brachyspira pulli | reverse complement strand
AAATATAGTTGTTTAGGTATATACTGAAAATTTTTAAGTTTGTCAAAATTAGTTTTTATATTGTTATTATTTTCGGGGACTAGTCCCCGAACCCCTACTTCTTTTGGTGACCCAAAGAAGCAAAAGGACTGCATTTTTAACACAAATCTTGGTTTTACTTCACATTTCAAACAAAACTTAATAATGTTTTATGCTATTAATAAATCAAAATTACATTTATAAATAACTCAAAATTGAAAAAAATTATTTTTGACAAAGTATAGTTGTTTAGGTATATATTATGATTCTGAATGCTTATAAAAATAAAAAACTGATTTTGACAAACTTTTAAATTCTTAGTATATTTTTTATAATTTATATTAGGAGTTTATAATATGTCTAAAACTATGCGTTTAATTTACCCTCAATGGCAGGGAGGAATCATTGACAGATGGATACCCGAACTTTCTTATGAGGATTCTTCAAGAGGTTATTATTTAGGTGCTAAACTTTTAAATATGCTTGCTCAAGAAAATGAGGATCATAAAATAGAAGAAGTGCCTGTTTCTTTGGATATAAGAGATAGAAAAATAAAGAATGGAATAATAGATTATGATTTCATTGTTAAGCAGACTAATGACTGTTTAGATATTTTAAATAAAAATAATCCTGATAAGATAATTGTATTCGGCGGTGAATGTTCTGTAAGTGTTGTGCCATTTACATTTTTAAATAAGAAATATGATAATGATGTTGCTGTTATATGGATAGATGCTCACCCTGATATTACTTTACCTTCAGATAATACTTATGCCGGATATCATGCTATGGCTTTGGCTGCTTGTATGGGATATGGAGATGAGTATATTATTTCTAATTTGCCTAGTAAAATAGATACTTCAAAAGTGTTATTATTAGGGCTTAGAGATTGGGAGAGAGAAGAAATAAAATTGCGTCAAAAAGAATATAATATAAAACATTTATCTCCTAATGAAATTTCTTGTGATAATATATTAGAATGGCTTAATAATTGTAATGCTTCTAAAGTGGCAATTCATTTGGATTTAGATGTACTTGATCCGGCAGAAATAATCGCTGCTGTTGGCGTTTCTCCAAATGGAATGAAAATAGATGAAGTTATTAAAGCAATAAATTTTATTTCAGAGAAAAAAGAATTGGTAGGTTTAACTATAGCTGAGCATTTACCTAGAATAGAAATAATGATAAAAAATTTAATAAATAGTTTGCCTCTTATAAAAAGATAATTTTTTTATTAACATACAATAATAACGACAATTTCTGTCATTATAGAGTTTTATATTTATTTTATTATAATTTTATAATGGGGGGATTTTGCCTATATGTCTTTAATAATTCTTATATTATCTACTATTAAAAAAGGTTTTTTATTATTATTAGATCGTATTACAGATTTATTAACTGATATTATTGTTATGCTATTAATATGCTTTTTTGTTTTCATGTATTCTGTATGTTTTATTATTGTTGATGTTTTTTATGTGTTTATAGCGGATTATGTTTTTGTTTTTATTAATTATATTTTTGTAAGACCTATTGTTTATATTTGTAAGTTTTTATTTAGTAAGTATTAAGTATTAAATTTAAGCTGCAGTATTAGTTATAAAAAGAATAATACTGCAGCTTATAAATTATTAGTCTGTAAATATTTGCACCCAATATAAAGTATTGTTATGATTAAATATTCCAACACCTATTTTTCCGAATTTCTTTTGTAATATATTTGCTCTGTGTCCCGGTGAATTAAGCCAAGATTTCATTACATCATCAGCATCTACCTGACCATAAGCTATATTTTCTCCAGCAGTTTTATAAGAAATATTATATTCTTTTAATACAGTTGAAAAATCTGTTTTATTAGGTCTTGTATGTGAAAATAACTGCACCAATTCTTCAGCTCTTTTTTGTGCTGCTGTACTTAATTTTGCATCAAGTACTAATGGAGAATTAACTCCGTTTTGTTTTCTAGCTTCATTGCATAATTCTACAACTCTTTGAGATTCTTTATTTATATCCAATTCTTCTCTAGTGATATTATTATTTCTTGAAGCAACATAAAGCATAACCCAATATTTTTTACCGTTATCTTCATAAACACTTGCAGCCATGTGAGTAAATTTATTATTTAAAATTAAATTTCTTTGTCTGTTTAATATTTGATTAAATGCCTCATCAACATTTATATCAGCGACTATTGAGCTTTCAGAATATGAAGAAAATTGTATATTATTATCTTCTAAAGCTGTTGATTTTCTTACTCCATTCGCTATCTCTTTTGCTCTTTGATCGGCAGCATCTTGTAATTGTTTTTCTGTTTTATATTCGCTGAGTCCTGATTTTGCTCTTTCAGCATTTATCTTATTGAACAATTCTTCGGATTCATTTTTTGTTTGAGTATATGCTATTTGCGTAAAAATACTAAGTATTAATAATAAAAATATTGATTTATGGAATGTCATATTTTAAACTCCTTACACATTATTTACAAAAATATTTTTTCATATATAATTCTACATAAAATAAAAACTGTCTATAAATATTTATGTAAAAGAAATTTAATTTAAGTATAATAATAAGAGGATAAGAAAATGAAATACATAATTGCTTTAACAGGTGCTACAGGAAATATGGGACTTGAAACATTAAGACAATTAATGGAAATACAAGATGTAGAATTGGTTAAGGTTCTTGTAAGAAAGGAAAGTGAAAAAATTGCTAATAAATTCAAAAGACAATATGGAAATAGAGTAGAGATAGTAACAGGATATTTGTATGAAAGAGATGACTGCGAAAAATTATTGAAAGACTGTCATTATGTACTTAATCTTGCAGCAGTGATACCTCCAAAATCTGATAAATACCCTAAACTTGCACATCTTACAAATTTTGTGGGAGTTAAGCATATAGTAGATATACTTGAATCAATGGATAAAAATAAACGCCCTAAACTTGTGCATATATCAACAGTTGCACTTTATGGAAATAGAAATGAAAAACACCCTTGGGGCAGAGTAGGCGATCCTTTATTAATAAGCCCTTATGATGCATATTCTTTTTCAAAATTAAAAGGCGAAAGATATGTACTTGATTCATCATTAGAAAACAGAGCAATAATAAGACAAACAGCAATGCTTCATAATAGAATGCTTACTGATAATATGAGTGACGGATTAATGTTCCATACTTGCTATAATGCACCGCTTGAATGGGCAACTGCAAGGGACAGCGGTTTATTAATGAAAAGAATAATTGAAGAAGATATAAAAGGCAATTTAGATGATTATTTCTGGAAAGGCTGTTTTAATTTAGGAAGCAAGGCTGAAAATAGATTAGTTGGTTATGATACATT
The DNA here is from genome assembly GCF_036997785.1 of Brachyspira pulli. Classification (NCBI taxonomy): domain Bacteria; kingdom Pseudomonadati; phylum Spirochaetota; class Spirochaetia; order Brachyspirales; family Brachyspiraceae; genus Brachyspira; species Brachyspira pulli. Next base: position 41,795 of record NZ_JAWLQI010000024.1, on the reverse strand, counting down.
TAATGACGGATTTAAACTTATAGGCGGTTCTACAAAAAAATATATGAAGCCCAATTGGAATGCTACAAGAAATTTCCATGGACTTTGGTATTATGACGGACACAAACTTGAAGAATTATTCTCTTATCAGAAAGAATCAGTTATAGATTATTGGAATGAAATAGGAAAAACACATTGGTATTATGCATTCGGTAAATTAGTTCCAGCAGGAATAATATCATTCTTCGCTATACAAAGACTATTATCTCACCCTAATTCGCCTACATATTGGAGAAAAAACGGAGAGGACGGTAAGATTATAGCAACATTTGGAAGTTTAGAAAATTTTGATAATTTGCCAAAAAAATGGGAAGATTTTAATTTATTATTTGAAAATAAAGACTTTGAAGGAAATTATATAGATTATAAAGCTTTGCTTGATATAAAGAATGCTAAACTTCTTAATCATGGTTACGATGAAAGTAAAAAAGACAGTGAGATTGATATAGAAGATTTGAAAAAAGCTGCAGAGTTCAGAGGCGGTAAACTTTTAAGCACTAGCATGACCAAAGGCGATTTACATACAAAATTAAAATGGGCTTGTGCAGAAGGTCATGAATTTGAGGCTTCACCATTCACAGTTATAAAGGCTGGTCATTGGTGTATGGAATGTATGCCTGATTATCAATGGAATTTTGACATGCTTGCAAAAAAGAATCCTTACTTCGCTCAGGTTTGGTATGATTCACATAAGGAAGATGAGAATATGCTTTATTATTTCGATGAGGATTTTAAGGCACATTATAAAAAAATAAATAATTAAATGTACTAAAAAGTATATAGAATGCTATAAGTGAAAAAATTAAAATATATTTAAATATTTTTTTAATTTTTAAAATTTTAATTAACTCTTTAATATAATATTTTATATTATATATTGTCAGTTTTTGAGTCTGACATTAAATAAAATTTGTTTGAAGGCAGTGAAACTTACTGCTGGGTATCTGGCTTGTGGGCTGCCCCTAGAGAGGGAACCCTCTTTTTTATTTTCTCATTTCAACCTATATTCCATAAAATATATCTATTTAATTGTTTGCTTTTAATGGTATAGAATAACTATAAAATTATTACTATAAACTAAAAATAAATTTTGACAAAATATATTCACTTTAGTATAATTAGCGTATAAAATTTAATAGGTTAATAAAATGAGTATTTATGAAAATAAAAAAGCTGTAATATATTGTTTTTCTGGAACTGGAAACACTGAGAAAGCGGCTAGAGAATATAAAAAAATATTTGAAGAAAACGGTGTTGAAACTTTACTTTATAATGTAGGCGATAACTTTGATAATATGCCTAGTCCTAAAGATTATGATTATGTAGGGCTTGCTTATCCTATACATGGATTCAATGCACCTTATCCTATTTTTGATTTAATAAAATTATTTCCTAAATTAGATAACAAAAAAATATTTATTATAAAAACTTCCGGAGAGCCTTTAACAATTAATAATATTTCTTCAGAACCTTTAATGGCAAGATTAAAACCAAAAGGCTATATACTTACTAATGAATATCATTATATAATGCCTTATAATATAATATTCAGACATACTGATGAATTTGCTGCTAAGATGTGGAAAACTGTTAAGGCTTTATGTGTTATAGAGGCTAATGAAGTTTTAGAAGGTAAAGAGCATTTATTAAATAAATTCCCATTCGGAAGGTTAATAGCGTTTTTATTTAGAATAGAGCACCCTGCTATGAAAGTGAATGGTAATTTATTTAAAGTTAAAAAAGTTTGTACTCATTGTAATTTATGTGTTAAAAAGTGCCCTGTTAATAACATATATAATGATGAAAAAGGAAATATCAAATTCAAAAATAAATGTGTAATGTGTACTAGCTGTGCTTTCAGATGTCCTGTTGATGCTATTAGTATAGGAATATTAAATTTCTGGAGAGTTAATGGAGTTTACAAGTTTGAGAATCCTCCTACTGGCATAAAATCTAAACATGACAATTACTGCAAAAAGGCTTATGACAGATATTTTGCTGATGCTGATAAAAAAATAAACAATTATATAGATAATGTTTCAGATGAATATAAACAAAAAAATTATTATAAAAATATAGAAAATTATAAATAATTGATATTTTTATATACCTATTATAAATAATACAAATAATAATGTTCTAACGCTTTTTTAGTATTTTCCGACAAATTAGACAACAATATAAAAAATAGTTGGAGCAAACAATGTTAAAGAAGTGTTTAGTAGTTTTTATAATGATTTTATCAGTTTTTGCACTTTCATGTCAAAAGCCAAGTGATCAAAACAGTAATTTAGAAGAAGATTATATTAATGAAATAGAAAAAGAGTATCAAAACTCATCTAGTAATGATGTAATAGTAGAAACTAATAACGGTACTCAGACTACTACTCCTACAGATGATATGTATATGCCTGAAGATAATAATATTCAAATAGATAATAATACTCAAGCAAACAATAGTTCATCAAGCTCTAAGCCTTCTAAAGGAAGCAGCAGCAGTACTGATAAACAGCCTAGCAAAAGAAGACCTTTAAAAGCTACTATATACAATTTCTATAGCCCTTGGACTTCTAATGATGATCCTTTGATGATTAGAGAAATAAGAGTTATGATTGCTAATAAAGAATATACTCAGGCTTTGAATTATATAAATAAATTAGATTTTAATAATTTACCTGAAGATGTTGATGTAGGTCATTTATATCAATTTAAAGGAATCGTTCATTATTTCTTAGCAAAAGAAGGTAAATCAAACAATGTTGTAGCTAAAAATCATATTGTTGAAGCTAATGAATGTTTCAAGAAAGTTGCTGGTTTAACTTCTATAGAAAAATTCAAACCGCTTTCATTATTATGGAATGGTATGCTTTATCAAACTTATTCTAAAGATAAAACAGAATTAGAAGAAGCTATAGCTTTATTCGATAAAGTTATAACAGAATATCCTAGAACAAGATTTGCTAATGATGCAGTATTCTATAAAGCAGTTACAATGAAAAAATTAGGTATGCCTGAAAATGAATATAATGATCTTTTCTTATCTATAAAACGCGGCGGTTTTGTTGATACTTTGGTATTCTCTCAGGTTATATATGATTATGTTCCTGCTAATGATTTAGTTGATAAAGAAATGTTAAAATAATTTTTATTTTTATTATTGTTGATTTTTATAATGATGCGGCAGTTTATTTTATATAGGCTGCCGCTTTTTTATATGTTAAAAAATATTTAAAATTTTTTTTACGCACGGTGAATAAAATTTCTAATATAATAAAAAATTAAATTACAAACAAATCTATATTTTTTATTTCATTCTGCGTGCGGTGAATACACAATAAATTTAAAAAAATCTTGGGTGGGAAGTTAAAATAACAGAAAAGATAAAAAAGAAAATAATACATAAATACCAGAATATATTTAAAGCCTAAAGGGTGGGGATTAAAAATAAGTTTTAAAATTTATTTACATACCCCGCCCTTTAAAGTTTTATGATTGATTTTTAATTTTAATATTAATTATCTTTAATAGCTTAATTAGAAATTTTAGCACCCACCCAAGTTTTGTTTAAATTTATTATGTGAATACCGCACGTATAATAATATTAAAAAATATAAATTTATTATTGATTCAAATTTCATTTATTATAATAATGCATTTACCGTGCGTTAATTAAGTTTATAAATTTATATTTCATTTTTATATATTTTGATACTTTATGGAGTCAGCAGTAGTATTTATAAAAAGAGTTGATATAATAGAAATATAAGTAATTATTTTATATTAACGTCTTAATTTAATAATATCAGTTTCGTTTTCTTCTTTATATTCTTTTTCTTCATTGTAATTATTTATTATTACAAATTGACATTTTCTGTCTTTAGCATTGTATTCAGATGAATGAGTAGAACCATATCCTATATATCTTAATCTTTCTTTATCTATTCCTTTATATATTAATTGATCATATATAGCTTTTGCTCTATTTTCAGACAAATATATATTATAATTTGAATCTCCGGCACTGTCAGTATGTCCTTCAATGATGAGATTCTTATTTTTATTTTTGTTTAAATATTTATAAATTTCATCTATACCGTCATTATATTCATCTTTTAATTCATAAGAATCAAAATCAAAAGATATTATATTTGCAGTAACAAGAATTTCATTATTATCTTGCTTTATAACCTCAGTTTGTTTTATAATTTCAGCTTGTTCTTTTTTAATAGGATTTTTAATTTCTTCTTTTTCTTCTCTTATTGAATTTGCTACAGTTGTTATATCTTCTTTTTGAATATATGTTTTGGATGCAGTTTTTGTAGCCTGACTATTATCATTATAAAGTACAGCATGCAGCTGCTTGCTGAAAGCTAATACTACAACATGCTTATTAGTAGAACATGAAACGACAAAAAATAACATCAAGATTAAAGTTAAAATTTTATTTATCATAATCACCTTCTTAAAATATCATTATTATTTTATGGTAAATCTTGCTCCCAAAAGCACCTCATGAGCATTATTAAAACCAAAACCTAATAAATATCTATATCCCAAATCCAGAGCAAACCAATCAAGTATATTATAAGCTAAACCGGCATTAATTCCAAATGCAAAAGAACTTCTAGTAATAACAGCTTTTCCTATATCATCATATACATGATGCATTTGATATAATCTGTTTCCAAAAGATAATCCAAAATATATACTCATATTAGGGACTCTGCTGTAAAGAGCTCTTGTACTAAGATTATCCAATTCATTATTTTTTACAAAGAATATATTTATATCATAATATATACTTGCCATTACACTTTGCATCCAAGTTTCTTTTTTTCCAATTACACCTTGAAACATGTATTCTATATCAACTCTTAAAGGCACTAATCTAGTTTTTCTAAATAAATCGTATCCTACAGCAAAACCGCCGCCTACATAATTATTTTTTTCAAGAAAAGGAAGCTTTCCTAATTCTAGTCTATTTGTTTTATTTAGAGCCTCATGTTTAAAATTAATTTTAGGGGCTATATAAACACCAGAGAAAATTGCTGCAGAAAGACTTTTACTTGAAAAGGCAACAATAAAAAATAATAATATAATTACTAATCGTTTCATATAACAACCCTTTTATTTTAAATAAACAAAATTTTTTCTAAATAAATTATTAGTATTAAAAATATAGCTATGAAATAAATTATTATTGAAATAATTATTCATACCTAAACTATTAAAATTAGAATAACTATTAAACTTGCTTTTCTCTCCTAAATAACTTTGAGGAGGGTAAGCAGGCATTTGAATATTCTGTACAGGCATTATGATCATAGTGCTTGTCTTGCATGAAGCAAATGTAATCAATAGTAATAATAATAAAGCTATTTTTTTCATAAGTATTATTTCCTAAGATCAGGTATTGGGAATCTTGCTGCTATAGCAAATTCATGTGATAAAACATTATCCAAACCATATAATATTCTGTATCCAAAATCCAAATTAAGGAAGCTGGTAACATATACATCAATTCCAACAGCACCGCCTATTGCAAATGTAGGTTTAGGAACAGTTACAGTAGCTTTAACTTTTCCGCTTTCTTCAAACCATCTGTCATAAGTGTTGGCATTTATTTTTGTTCCCATTAAAAGTCCTAAATATAAAGACATTATAGGAGTTCTGCTGTATATTTCTTCAGCTGTAATAGTTCTTAATTCACTTTTTTTGATATGATATATATGCATGCTGTAATAAGCAGCTGCTAATATAGAATGCTGAGATTGTTTTACTATATTTTCAGTATGATAATTTCCAGTCATACCGTCTTTGAAAGTATATTCAAGTTCTAATCTCAAAGGTATATTTCTTTGATATCTATAGAAATCAAATCCAGCAGAAAATCCAGCTCCAAGATAATTATTCATTATGCTTTGATTTTTATGATTTTTAAAACCAGAATCATTAAAATTATATACAATTTTAGGTGCTAAATAAAATGCATCTATTAGCGGAAACAAAGATGAACTCATAAAGCAAGTTATTATTGATACTAATAAAATTTTTTTCATAATAAGAACCTTACAAAACATTATCAATTATTAAAAAGATATACCTATTGCTAATCTAGGTAGAGGTATGAATCTTATGCCAGGTGTGAAAGAATATCCTATATCAAGCAAAGATATATCTATAAAAGGACGAACTTCCCAATCAGCACCCATTTGAGAAAATAAATCTATTCTAAAACCCATTTCTCCGGATATATAAAAATCATAAACAGTAGTTGTTTTATATCTTGTACTTCCATCTTCTCTTAATTCTTTACCATTAACTATGAATGTAGTCATACCAACTTTAGGTAGAAGGAAGAAACCGCTAGGAGTATCGCTTTTGTTGAAGTAAAATCTTACTCCTATAGAAGCAGGTATAGCTATTGTACTTCCATTATAAAATTTGCTTATTGCGGCAGAATTAATAATATTTCCAGCACCATCTCTTATAGGTTCAGAATAATCACCATAATGAGTATCAAAAGCATAAAAACCTAATGTAGCATCAATAGATTGTTTAGGAAGATAAGTATGATTATATGTTAATCTTATTCCAAATTTACCGTCATAAAACTTACCGCTGGCTCCTTCTTGAGGTTTAAATATTAATCCGGTGATAAGCGGCATAGTACCCATAGAAAATAATGTAGTACCAAAGTCTATTCCTAAAGAATGCTTTAAATAATTTTGAGCATTAACTATATTAGCTGATGTAAAAATTAGTACAGATATAAAAATGATAATTTTCTTTATATTCATAGTTCAAATCCATTAAAATCTTAAACTAAATCCAATTCTAGGGAATAATCCAAATCTTATATTTGCAAGATACTTAGCCCAAGTGGGGAAACTGTTCCAAGCAGGTATATTAAATACAGAAAAACCAGCAGTTAAAGAAGTAACACCTCCTGTTACAGTATTATATACATTCTGAGCCCAAGGTCTTACATAGTATCCTATTTCAAGAATTGCTATATCTATAGTTGGTTTTACTCTCCATTCTCTAGTAGGAAATAATTCTATATTCCAGCCTAACTCATAAGAAATATATAAAGCAGCATCATGAACTTTATGTTCTGTTCTTATACCAGTAAGTCCATTTTCTGTAGACACTGTATAAAAGAATGCATCTAATCCGAAACGGAATGCATTATAAAATTGTCTTTTAGGGCCGTAAAATTTTACTCCAAATGTAACAGGCATAAATATAAATGAAGCATTGAAAGTTGTATCTTTGGCTATAACTCCGGCATAACTTCCTTGTCCTAGAGCTTCTAATAATTTTCCGGCATTCTCTTTTGTTATAGTTAAGTTATATGTGCTTGAATAAACTCCTATTCCTGTTTCAAGAGCTATTTGATTATGAACAAATAATGAATATGAAACGGAAGGTATATACCAAGCAGAACCTTTTGCATCAGCATAATCAAAATATTTATTGATATTACCTAAATCTACTCCAATTAATCCAGCAAGATTTACAGAATTATTAACAGCAGTATTAAATAGCAATGGGAAAAAAACAGCTGCACCTGGATTTAGATTGAAACTTATCATTTGTCTTCCTTTTATCCAACTGTAATCATCACCGGTTACTTCTGTAGAAAGAGGAAGTCCTTTAGCAAATGCATAAAAATTGAAACAAAATAAAACAGATAGAAATATAAAAACTTTTTTCATAATAAAACTCATCTATTATTTTATAGCTTCGCCATCGGTAAATTTACCGTTTGAATTTTTTAATATGCTTTCAATTTCAGCTCTTTTTTCAGGAGAGAAATTAGTATTAGCTAATATTTTATCAGCATTACTTAAATCTATATTTTCAGCACCATTATCTATAACAGCACTTATTAAATTACCAACAACAGCTTCACCGCCTTCATCATCAAGAACATCAAGTATTGCATCTACTGCTTTTTTAGCATCTTCATCCATTTTTACCACATAAAGCTGATCTCCTACAGGAGCAGTCATTATATATCCTCCATTACTATCTTTATAAACTCCGCCTATACCTAATACAGGTTCTTCAAAAGTATAATCACCATTAAGATTTCCAGAGCTTCCGCTAATTGTAAGATTATTTCCGTTTGCTTTTGCTCCATACCAATTTCCGCTTTGCATTTTTGAAAGTATTAAGTCTGCTCCAGGTTTAGTTATTTTTACACCATAATCTTTTGTACATGAAGTTATTAATAAAAGAGATATAGTTAAAATAATAGATAGTGTTTTCATAGCATATTTCCATAAAGTAAATTATTTTTTATAATAATTTAATATTATAAATTAGTGTAAAAAATATTACAATTTGTAATTATATATTTTTTGATGTTTTTTTACTGTTTTAGGTGTTTTTTTAAAAAAATAGCATATTTATTTTACATTTTTAATTATTATTAATTGCAAATTTTATAATCTATGCTGATTTTTAATTTAAATTCATATTTAAATTGTTTTCATGTAAAAAATATAATATGTATTTATATTATTATGCTGTTGTATATGATTAATTATATTTTAATCGAATTTTTTATAGGATAAAAAATAGTGTGGAGTGTTTTGCTGATTATTTCATGCTTTTTTGTTTTTCTTTTTTATCTATGATAGATCTGATTGCTAATTCTTCTTTTATATCATTAATGGTGATGTTTTTTTCTACCATTAGAACTAGAGTGTGATAAAGTAAATCTGAAATTTCGTATATTGTTTCTTTTTTGCTGTCGTTTTTGGCACCTATTATAACTTCAGTACATTCTTCACCAACTTTTTTTAATATTTTATCTATACCGCTGTTGAAAAGATATGTAGTATAAGAACCTTCAGTTTGATTTATTTTTCTTCCTTTTATTAGTTCATAAAGTTTATCTATAGAAAAATCTTTGTAATCTTCTTTTGAATATACTTCATTAAAGAAACAAGATTCTTTTCCAGTATGACATGCAGGGCCGTCTTTTATAACTTCTACTATCAAAGCATCGTTATCACAATCAGATTTTATTGATTGTATATGCTGATAATTTCCAGAAGTTTCACCTTTTCTCCATAGTTCTTGTCTGCTTCTGCTGTAGAAACAAGTTTTTCCTTCTTTGATACTTATATTTAAACTTTCTTTATTCATATATGCGAGAGTTAAAACTTCTTTTGTATAATAATCTATTACTATTGCAGGAATTAATCCTTTATCATCAAATTTTAAATTTTCAATAATGTTTTCTGTATTCTGATTCATAAATAAAAGTCCTTAAAAATTATTGTTAATAGTATGCTATAATAATGATTTTTTTGCAATATTTATATTGTAATTATTAAGAAAAAAGATATTTAATTTTATAGTGTATATATATGTATGTTTTTTTGTTTATAAGGATAAAAAATTGTTAAAAAAGTATTGATTTTTTTGTATAGTTGTTTTATAATTTTATAACTTTCAAAATAAGCGATTAAAGCATATAGTATGTTTTTCTCACTATTAATTAGGTTTTAATACTATAATTGCTCAGTTTGTAAATACTGTTTCGTTTGAAGTTATAAATTATTAAAGAAGTTGATGTTGTCAATTCTGTATAAGGAATTGATTTAGAAAAAAATTTTACAAAAAAATAAAGAATTAGAGGTTTTGTATTTTATGCCTACAATTAATCAATTAGTAAGAAAAGGTCGCAAGCGTATAATAAATAAAACAAAATCGCCTGCATTAATGAAATGTCCGCAAAGAGAAGGGGTTTGTACTCGTGTAACAACAACTACACCAAAGAAACCTAACTCAGCTATGCGTAAGATCGCTCGTGTAAGAATAACAAATGGAATGGAAGTAACAGCTTATATTCCTGGTATTGACCATACACTTCAAGAGCACAACCGTGTACTTATAAGAGGCGGAAGGGTTAAAGACTTACCAGGTTGCCGTTATCACATAGTTCGCGGAAGCCGTGAAGCTACAGGTGTAGAAAAGAGAATGAAAGCTAGAAGTAAGTATGGTACTAAGAAACCAAAGGCTTAATGGAGTAAAATAATATGGCTAGAAGAAGAAGAGCACAAACTAGAAAAATAGATGCTGATCCTATTTATGGAAGCGTTGTAATTAGTAAGTTTATAAACAAGCTAATGTATGATGGTAAAAAAAGTAAAGCTGAAAATATATTTTATAAAGCTATGGATTTAGTAAAAGAGAAAACAGGAAAAGATGGTTTAGAAGCTTTCAATGAAGCTATAGAAAATATTAAACCACGTGTAGAAGTAAAATCAAGAAGAGTTGGTGGATCTACATATCAGGTTCCTGTAGATGTAAGACCAGACAGACAAAATTCATTAGCATTTACATGGCTTATAGATGCTTCAAGAAAAAGAGGCGGAAGAAGTATGATAGAACGCTTATCAAATGAAATAGTAGATGCTATAGATGGTAAAGGTCAAGCAGTAGCTAAGAGAGATACAGTTCATAGAATGGCTGAAGGTAATAAAGCATTTGCGCACTTTAGGTGGTAATTTTTAAGGAGAATAATTAAGTGGCACGTCAAATTTCGTTAGAAAACACACGTAATATTGGTATTATGGCTCACATCGATGCTGGTAAAACTACTTTAAGTGAGCGTATTTTATATTTCACAGGTAAAACACATAAAATAGGTGAGGTTCATGAAGGTGCAGCTGAAATGGACTGGATGGAACAGGAAAGAGAAAGAGGTATTACAATTACTTCTGCTGCAACTACTTGTTTTTGGAATGGTCATAGAATTAACTTAATAGACACTCCAGGTCACGTTGACTTTACTGCTGAAGTAGAAAGATCTTTGAGAGTATTAGATAGTGCAGTTGGTGTTTTCTGTTCAGTAGGTGGTGTTCAGCCTCAGAGTGAAACAGTATGGAGACAAGCAAGTAACTATAAAATTCCTAGAGCTATTTTTGTTAATAAAATGGACAGAATAGGAGCTAACTTCTACGCTGTTTTAGATCAAACTAGAGAAAGATTAAAAGCTAACAGTCACCCAGTAGTTATACCTATAGGTGCAGAAAGTAATTTCGAGGGTGTTGTTGACTTAGTAAATATGAAAGAAATAATTTGGGTTTCTGAAGACGGTATGAAAATGGAAGAAAGAGAAATCAGACCTGAATTAAAAGAAAAAGCAGAAGAATTTAGAAATTCATTATTAGAAGCAATCGTTGAATATGATGATGATGCTATGAATAAATTCTTTGAAGGTGAAGAAATAGATGTTCCAACTATAAAGAAACTTATAAGAACAGCTACATTAACAGCAGATTTCTTCCCAATGTTCTGTGGTACAGCATTCAAAAACAAAGGTATTCAAGTATTAATTAATGGAATAGTTGATTACTTACCATCACCAGTAGATAAACCAGAAATAGAAGGTACTGATTTAGATGGTAATGTTATAAAAAGAAAAATTGCTGATGATGAGAAATTCAGTGCATTAGCATTCAAAATCATGACAGACCCACACGTAGGGAAAATAGCATTCTTAAGAGTTTACTCTGGTATATTAGAAGCTGGTTCTTATGTGTACAATGCAACAAAAGGTAAAAGAGAGCGTATCGGAAGAATACTTCAGATGCACGCTAACAAAAGAGAAGAGATTGAACAAGTATATTGCGGTGATATAGCAGCAGCAGTAGGACTTAAAGAAACTACAACAGGTGATACATTATGTCCAGAAAATGCTCCTATCATCTTAGAATCAATCAACTTCCCAGAGCCAGTAATTAACGTTGCTATAGAGCCAAAAACAAAAGGCGACAGAGATAAAATGTCTATAGCATTATCAAGACTTGCTGAAGAAGACCCAACATTCAGAGTTAGCTTTGATGAAGAAACTGGTCAAACAATTATCGCAGGTATGGGTGAGTTGCATTTAGAGATAATCTGTGATAGAATGAAAAGAGAATATAAAGTTGAGGCAAATGTAGGACGTCCTCAAGTATCTTATAGAGAAGGTATTAAGAAAACAGTTGAAGTACAAGGTAAATTTGTACGTCAGTCTGGTGGTAAAGGTCAATACGGTGATGTATGGTTGAGAATTGGGCCTAATGAACCTAACGGTGGATTTAAATTCAATAATGAAATCGTTGGAGGAGCAGTACCAAGAGAATATATACCAGCAGTAGAAAAAGGCTGTGTAGAATCAATGAATACAGGAGTACTTGCTAACTATCCTATGCTAGACGTTATAGTATCAGCTTATGATGGTTCATTCCACCCAGTAGACTCATCAGAAATGGCATTTAAGATTGCTGCTTCAATGGGATTCAAAGAGGGTTGTAAAAAAGCAGATCCTTATTTATTAGAGCCTATGATGACAGTAGAAGTTGTAACTCCAGAAGATTATATGGGTGATATAATTGGTGACTTAGCTTCAAGAAGAGGACAGGTTCACGGATTTACAGATAAGTCTGGTTACAAATCTATTAATGCTACAGTACCTCTTGCAGAGATGTTTGGATATACTACAAGCATAAGAAACGTATCTCAAGGTAGAGCTAGCTATACAATGCAGTTCTCACACTATGAGGAAGTACCTAAAAATGTAGCAGAAGAAATAATAGGTGCTAGAATGGGCAATAACAAGTAAGTAACTAAAAAGTTACAAAGTTAGATATAAAAAAACAAATTCCTAAGGATAAAATAATTGGAGGATTAAAATGGCTAAAGGAACTTACGAAGGTAAAAAGACACACGTAAACGTTGGTACTATTGGACACGTAGACCATGGTAAAACAACATTAACATCAGCAATCACAGCAGTATCATCTGCTATGTTCCCAGCAACAGTACAGAAAGTTGCTTATGACTCAGTAGCAAAAGCTTCTGAAAGTCAAGGTAGAAGAGACCCTACAAAAATATTAACAATCGCAACTTCACACGTTGAATATGAATCTGACAACAGACACTACGCACACGTAGACTGTCCAGGTCACGCTGACTACATCAAAAACATGATTACAGGTGCTGCTCAAATGGACGGAGCTATCTTAGTAGTATCAGCAGAAGATGGTGTAATGCCGCAAACTAAAGAACACGTACTTCTTTCAAGACAAGTAGGTGTAAACTACATCGTAGTATTCTTAAACAAATGTGATAAATTAGATGACCCAGAAATGGCTGACATCACAGTTGAAGAAGTAAAAGACATATTAAACCACTATGGTTTTGACGGAGATAAAACTCCTATCATTAAAGGTTCTGCTATTAAAGCTATTCAAGCAATTGAAGCTGGTAAAGACCCAAGAACTGACCCAGATTGTAAATGTATCTTAGACCTTTTAAACGCTCTTGATACTTATATTCCAGATCCAGTACGTGAAGTAGATAGAGATTTCTTAATGTCAATCGAAGATGTATACTCAATTCCTGGAAGAGGTACAGTTGTTACAGGTAGAATTGAAAGAGGTAAAATCAAAAAAGGTGACGAAGTTGAAATCGTTGGTATCAAACCTACTCAAAAAACAACTTGTACAGGCGTAGAAATGTTCAAGAAAGAAGTAGAAGGTATCGCTGGTTATAACGTTGGATGTCTTTTAAGAGGTATTGAACGTAAAGCAGTAGAAAGAGGACAAGTATTGGCTAAACCAGGTACAATTACACCTCACAAAAAATTCGAAGCAGAAGTTTACATTCTTAAGAAAGAAGAAGGTGGTAGACACAGCGGTTTCGTAACTGGTTATAGACCACAAATGTACTTCAGAACAACAGACGTAACAGGAGTAATCAACTTACAAGAAGGTTCTCAAATGATTATGCCTGGTGACAATGCTAACTTAACTATCGAGCTTATCACTCCAATCGCTATGGAAGAAAAACAAAGATTCGCTATACGTGAAGGTGGTAAAACAGTAGGTAACGGTGTTGTAACAAAAATATTAGAATAATTTAATAAAGTAGAAATAAAAGGGTATACCTTTTAATATAAGATATACCCTTTAATAAATTAAGAGAAAGCGAGTAATTCAAGCTATGAAAGAACAGAAAATACGAGTTAAACTAAAAGCCTTTGATATTGAGCTTATTGATCAATCAGCTCAGTCTATAGTAGCTAGTGTAAAGAAAACAGGTGCTAAAGTATCAGGACCTATACCATTGCCTACAAGCATACGTAAGGTAACTGTAATAAGAAGTCCGCACGTAAATATTAAATCAAGAGAACAATTTGAGATGCGTATATATAAAAGATTAATAGATATCTTTGATGTAACACCTCAAACAACAGAATCTCTTAAGAAGTTAGCGCTTCCAGCTGGAGTTGATGTTCAGCTTAAATAAGCGTTTAATTAAATATTAAAGATAAAGCTTTACTACGTTTTATCTGTAATAGTTTGATATATAAGAAAGTAGTAAGTAAAATCATTATAGAGGATTCGCCGATGGTAGGAATAATTGGCAAAAAATTGGGTATGACAACAGTTTTCGATGAAACTGGCAACGCTATAGCGGTAACAGTTGTAGAGGCTGGTCCATGCACAGTTATGCAGATAAGAGATAATGAGAAAGATGGCTACAGTGCTATTCAATTAGGTTATGGTGCCGTGAAAGAAAAGCATTTAAAAAAGCCACAAATAGGTCAATTTAAAAAAGCAAATTTAGAGCCTAAGAAATATTTGAAAGAGTTCAGAATGGATAATACTAGCTCTTACACAGTAGGTCAAGAACTTAAAGTGGATATATTTCAAGCAGGCGATTTTATAGATGTTAGTTCTTTGAGTAAAGGTCGTGGTTTTGCTGGTGTAATGAAAAGACATAACTACGATGGTGGTCCTATGAGCCATGGTTCTAACTTTAGAAGAAGAGCAGGTTCTATAGGTTGTAACAGTTACCCTGCAAGAGTATGGAAAGGTAAAGGTATGCCAGGACATATGGGTAATGCTATGACTACTATACAGAACTTAAAAGTGGTTGAAATAAGACCAGATGATAATTTGATTATGATTAAAGGTGCTATACCAGGTGCAGTTAATAGTATAGTGAAATTAACATCAGCAGCTAAGAAACGTAATAAGAAAAAGAACTCAATGAATTAATTAGAGTGAAATAATAACAGGATGATAAAATGGAAGTAGTAATACTAAATGAAAATGGAGATAGCGTAGGCAATTTAGAGATTGTTGATGAGATATTTAAATCAGAAGTTAACAATAATCTACTTTACGAAGCAATCAAAAATGAATTAGCTAACAGACGTCAAGGAACTCACTCTACAAAAACCAGAGCAGAAGTTTCAGGAGGCGGAAAAAAGCCTTGGAGACAAAAAGGAACTGGTAGAGCAAGAGCAGGTTCTACAAGATCACCAATTTGGGTAGGCGGTGGTAAAACACATACACCAAAACCACGTGATTATAGCTATAGATTGCCAAAGAAAATGAAGCGTAAGGCTCTATTGTCTGTTTTATCTTTAAAATATGGAAGCAATGTTCTTAAAGTTTTTGAAGATTTCACTTTTGATGCTCCAAAAACAAAAAGAATGGCTAGTTTTATAAGTAAAGTAAAAGAACCAAATACAAGAAAGGTAGCATTTGTAGTAGGTAAAGATGAGTCTTTAGGAGATAATTATAATAAATTATTATTATCTTTAAGAAACATCAAAGATTTAAAGCTTGTAAATGCAGACAGTATGTCTATACATCCTTTATATTATGCTGATGAAGTATATTTTACTAAAACAGCTTTATCTAAATTAAATGCTAGAATTAAGGGTTAAAAAATATGAGCATGTATTCACTTTTAATTGAGCCTATACTTACAGAAAAAAGTAATATGCTTAGAACTGAGCCTAGAGGAACAGAAAAGCGTTATTATGTATTTAGAGTAAGACAGGACGCTAATAAGACAGAGTTGATGAAAGCGGTTGCAAAAATATTTAATGTACATCCGCTAGATTGTAAGATAATAAATGTTAAGCCTAAGAAGAAAAATCGCAGAATGAGCAGACGCGGATATACACGCAGCTATAAAAAAGCGATAATAGTTCTTGATGGCAAAGAGTCAATAGATATAGTAAAATAATGATGAGGGACACCGATGGCTATAAAGAAATTTAAACCAACAACACCAAGTTTACGCTATCGTACAGTAGTGGACTTTTCGGATATTACAACAAATGAGCCTTGTAAATCATTAGTATGCGGAAAAAAACGTATTAGTGGTCGTGGTTCAAATGGTCGTATAACTATGCGTCGTCGCGGAGGCGGACATAAAAAACTTTTTAGATTCGTGGATTTTAGAAGAGATAAACATGATATAGAAGCTAAAGTAGTTTCTATAGAGTATGATCCTAACAGAACTGCTCGTATAGCACTATTACACTATACAGATGGCGAGAAAAGATACATAATATGGCCATTGGGATTAAATGTAGGCGACAGAGTAGTAAGTGGTGAAAATGCAAAAGTGAAAATTGGTTGTAGTTTACCATTGAAAAAAATTCCATTAGGTACTATAATACATAACATTGAAATAACTCCAGGAAAAGGTGGTCAGCTAGTTAGAGCAGCAGGCGGTGGTGCTCAAATAACAGCAAAATCTGGCGGTTATTGTGTAATAAGACTTCGCTCAGGTGAAGAAAGAAGAATATTAGAAAACTGTTATGCTACTATAGGACAAATTGGCAACTTAGATCATTTCAATACTACAGATGGTAAAGCAGGAACTACTAGACATAAAGGTAGAAGACCAAAAGTAAGAGGTGTTGTAATGAACCCAGTAGATCACCCACACGGTGGTGGTGAAGGTAAAAGTGGACAAGGTAACCCACACCCAGTATCACCAACAGGTGTACCTACTAAAGGATACAAAACTAGGAAAAAGCATAAGTATTCTGATAGATTAATAATCAAAAGAAGAGGGGGTAAGAAGTAATGTCTCGCTCTATTAAGAAAGGACCTTTTGTAGATAAGAATCTCTTTAAGAAGATACAAGCTGGAGATAACAAGCACCAAATAAAAACTTATAGCCGTGCTTCAACAATTATTCCAGAAATGATAGGTTTTACTATAAACGTACATAATGGTAAAACATTTGTAGCAGTTTATATACAAGAAAATATGATAGGTCATAAGCTAGGCGAATTTGCACCAACAAGAAAATTTATATCTCATGCAGGTGCCGCTAAAGTAGGTAAGAAATAAGGATTTAGGCTATGGATTATAAAGTAAAGGTACGTTATTTACGCATTGGTCGTAGAAAAGTAGCAAGATTACTTCCATTTGTAAAAGGCGAATATGTAAATCATGCTATATCTAATCTTGCAACAATGCCACAGATGTCATCAGTAGTTCTAAGAAAGGCTATTAAAAGTGGAATAGCTAATGCTATATTCCAATCAAGAAATATCAATCCAGATACATTATGGGTAAAAACTGCTTATGTAGATAAAGCACCAACTTTAAAACGTATACGTGCTGCAAGCAGAGGTAGTGCTGACCCTATATTGAGAAGACTTTCACATATAACTATAGTATTAAGTGATGATAAAAAACCTGAAAAGAAAAAATTAAAAGCTAAGAGTGCTAAAAAAGAAGAAGCACCTAAAGCAGCGGAGGTATAAACTATGGGTCAAAAGGTTAGTCCAATAGGCTTAAGACTCGGAATTAACAAAACTTGGTCTAGTAAATGGTTTGAAGATAGCAGAACTTATGCAGACAGTTTGCATGAAGATTTATCTATCAGACGCTATATAATGAATTATTATTATAAAACATTAAAAGAAGAACAAAAGAAAATTGGTGGAAAAAAAGAGTCTTTTGACCCTGCTATATCTGACATACAAATAGTACGTTTCCCAGATAGAATTAATATTTTCATCTCTACTGCAAGAGCAGGAGTTGTAATAGGTCCAAAAGGTCAGAGAGTTGAAACTGTGAAAACAGCAGTACAAAAGATGGTAAAAAAACCAGTTCATTTCTCTATTACAGAAATTAGAGATGCTGAGTTAGATGCTACTTTGGCAGCTCAAAGCGTAGCACGTCAATTAGAAATGCGTGTTGCTTTCAGAAGAGCTATGAAAAGCGTTATAACTCAAGCTATGAAGAAAGGTGCTAAAGGAATAAAAGTTATGTGTTCTGGTCGTTTAGCAGGTGCTGATATTGCTAGAACAGAACAATATAAAAATGGTTCAGTACCATTACATACATTAAGAGCTAATATAGATTATGGCACTGCAGAGGCACTCACTACATTTGGTATTATAGGAATAAAAGTGTGGATCTATAAGGGTGAAATTCTTGATAAGAAAGAGCATAAGCAAGATGATGCTGGTAAAGTTATCAGTGCCAAAGGAGATAGATAATGTTACAACCATCAAGAATGAAATATCGTAAACATCATAGAGGCAGAATGAAAGGTAAATCTAAGAGAGGCAGTAACTTGACTTTCGGAGATTACGGTTTAATGGCATTAGAGCCTGTATGGTTAACTGATAGACAAATTGAGGCTGCACGTATTGCTATATCAAGACATGTTAAACGTGTAGGTAAAATGTGGATAAAAGTATTTCCAGATAAGCCTTATACTAAAAAGCCTGCTGAAACTAGAATGGGTAAAGGTAAAGGTAACGTTGAATATTGGGTAGCTGTAGTTAAACCTGGAAAAGTAATATTTGAAATAGCAGGTGTTCCAGAAGAGTTAGCTCAATCAGCTTTTAGATTGGCTGGTTTCAAGCTTCCTATAAAAACTAAGTTCATTAAGAGGGAGGCTATATAATGGCTAAAAACAATAAAGATTATAAGTCATTAGGTTTAGAAGAGCTTAAAGGTGAACTTCTAAAATTAGAAAAAGAATATCAAGAGCATAGATTTGAAAAAGTAGTTGGTGATGCTAGACAAACACATCAATTAAAGAAAGCTCGTAAAGATATAGCCAGAGTTAAGACATTTATTCGTCAATATGAACTTGGTATAAAAAAATAGTGAGGTATTACTGTGGATAGCAAAGCAAAAAAATATAAAAGAGTACTTGAGGGAATTGTAGTTTCTGATAAAATGGATAAAACTATAGTTGTAAAAGTAGAAAGCAAGCAGAAACACCCACTCTATGGTAAAACTATTAGTAAAAATAAACGCTATAAAGCTCATGACGAAAAAAATGAATGCCATGAAGGCGATTTAGTAAGAGTAGTAGAGTGCAGACCTCTTAGTAAAGATAAAAAATTTAGATTAACAAAAATAATCAAGAAAGCAGAGCGTATAGAAAAAGATTCTATAGATAGCGATGTAGAAAGCGTATTAAAACGTGAAAAACATGCTCCAGAAGCAGCAGTTTCACAGGTTGAAGGAGAGTAATAACTATGATACAAGTACCAAGTACTCTTAATGTAGCCGACAACACAGGCGTGAAAAAGTTAAAATGTATTAAGGTATTAGGAGGAAGTAGACGTAGATATGCTACTTTAGGAGATGTTATAGTTTGTTCTGTAACAGATATAATACCTACTTGCTCTATAGAAAAAGGTAAAGTAGTAAAAGCTGTAATAGTAAGAGTAAAAAAAGAAGTTAGACGTCCAGACGGTTCATACATACGTTTTGATGAAAATGCTGCTGTTATAGTTGATGATAAAAAAGAGCCTCGCGGTAAACGTATATTTGGACCAGTAGCACGTGAGCTTAGAGATAGAGGCTTTATGAAGATAGTATCACTTGCACCAGAGGTAATATAATATGATAAAGAAACAAGATTTAAGTAAGACAAAATACAAAGTAAGAAAAGGCGATACTGTTGAGGTAATAGCTGGAGAACAAAGCGGAGAACGTGGCGAAGTATTGTCTATAGATAGAGCAAGAGGCAGAGTTCTAGTAAAGAACATCAATATGATTAAAAAAACTATGCCAAAAAGCCAAGAGAATCAAAAAGGCGGTATAGTAGAGAAAGAAGCTTCAATACATATATCCAATGTAATGGTTGTAGGTAAAAACGGAAAAGCTGTTAGAATTGGAAGAAAAGAAGTTAATGGTAAAATGAAAAGATATGCCAAAAAATCGGGCGAAGTTCTTGATAAGTAAGTAGGAGTAATAAATTATGTCAGTATTGAAAGATAGGTATGAAAACGAAATTAAACAGTCTCTACTAAAAGATATGAATTTAAGCTCTACAATGGCTATTCCTAAAATTGAGAAAATAATAATCAATATGGGAGTAACTCAAGCAGTAACAGATAAAAAATATGTTGATTCTGCTGTAGAAGAACTTACCCAAATAGCAGGACAGAGAGCTGTTGTAACAAGAGCTAAAAAGTCTATAGCTAACTTCAAATTAAGACAAGGTATGCCTATAGGTTGTAGAGTAACTTTAAGAGGTGAAAGAATGTATGACTTCTTAGAGAGATTAATATTCATAGCATTACCAAGAGTAAGAGACTTCCAAGGTATTCCTAGAAGAGGATTTGATGGTAAAGGTAACTATAACTTGGGAATAAAAGAACATACAATATTCCCAGAAATAAGTTTCGATAAAACAGACGCTGTAAAAGGCTTAAATATAACAATAGTAACTACTGCAGATAATGACGAAATGGCTCGCACTTTATTAGAAAGAGTTGGTTTGCCATTCCGTGCAGCACCTAAAAGTCAGGAGAATAAATAATGGCTAGATTGGCACTTAAAGTTAAAGCTACAAAAAAACAAAAATATAAAACAAGACAGTATAATCGTTGCCCTATATGTGGTAGACCAAGAGCTTATATAAGACAGTACAAGATGTGCAGAATATGTTTTAGAGATTTAGCAAATAAAGGTTTAATACCAGGCGTAACTAAGTCTAGTTGGTAATTAAGGAGAGTATAATGAGTGTACATGATCCAATAGCAGATGGTTTAACTATAATAAGAAATGGATGTAGAGCAAAAAAAGAAGCTGTTACTATACCTTTTTCTACAAAAATGGAAAATATACTTGCAATTTTGAAGAAAGAAGGATATATTAATGACTTCAAGAAAGTAGAAGTAAAAGATAAAAATTTCTTCCGCATAGAGATAGACTTAAAATATTATGAGGGAAGTTCAGTAATAGAAGGCATTCAAAGAGTATCAACTCCAGGTTTAAGAGTTTATACCTCAGTAGACACTATACCTCAAGTAAAAAATGGTTTTGGTATATCTGTTATATCTACAAGCAAAGGTGTAATGACAGATAAAGAAGCTAGAAAAGAAAAAGTTGGCGGCGAAGTTTTATGCTACGTTTGGTAATAAATTAAGAGGGTATTAATAATGAGTAGATTATCTAATAAACCTATCGCGATACCTCAAGGCGTTGAAGTAAAAGTAGACGGACACAAAGTAATCGTAAAAGGTAAAAGAGGGGAGTTGACAAGAGAGTTTTTTGATTATATAATACTTGAACTTGAAAATAATTCTCTTTGGGTTAAACCTCCTAAGATTGAAAGTACTGACGAGAAAGCTATTAAAGAAAATAAAGCTAAATATTCTGCACAATTAGGTTTGGTGTGGAAACTTATTTCTAATATGATAGAAGGTGTTACTACTGGATATAAAAAGGTTTTACAATTAGAAGGTACAGGTTACCGTTCTAATGTACAAGGTGATACTATAACATTACAATTAGGTTTTTCTAGCGATGTGAAAATGAAAATACCAGAAGGTGTTAAAGTAACAGTAGAGAAAGACACAAAGATCATTATTGAAGGTAATGATAAAGAACAAGTAGGCGAGCTTGCTATGAATATCAAAAAGAAAAGACCAGTTGAGCCTTATAAAGGTAAAGGTGTTAGATTTGATGGCGAGCATGTAAAAATGAAAGAAAGTAAAAAAGCTGCTAAGTAAGGGGTAAGCTATGGGTTTAAGAGAAAAAATTAAAGCTCAACGTGAAAGAAGAAAGAGAAGTATACGTATAAAAATCGAGGGAAGTTCTGAGCGTCCTAGACTTACAGTTCATAAGAGTCTTAAATATGTATCTGCTCAAATAATAGATGATAGTAAAGGTATAACTTTAGTATCAGCATCTTCTCAAGAAAAAGAATTAAAAAGTGGTAAGAATGTTGATATAGCTAGAGAAATAGGTAAAGTTTTAGCTACTAGAGCAAAAGAAAAAAATATTAATGAAGTTGTATTCGATAGAAACGGCTATATATATCATGGAAAAATAAAATCCTTAGCTGACGGTGCTCGTGAAGCAGGATTGAAATTTTAAGGAGTATGACCTTGGCACACGATATAAATAACAACGAAGAAAAAAGTATGTATGAAGAACGTCTTATAACTTTGAACAGAGTTGCAAAAGTTATGAAAGGTGGAAGACGTTTTAGATTTGCCGCTTTAATGGTTTTAGGTGATAAGAATGGTCATGTTGGTTTAGGTTATGGTAAAGCAAACGAAGTACCAGATGCTATAAGAAAAGCTATAGAACAAGCTAAGAAAAACATGATAGAAGTAAACTTAAAAGGTGAAACTATACCCCATAATACAGTTGGCGTATTCAGAAGCAGCAGAATAGTTATGAAACCAGCTTCTAAAGGTACTGGAGTTATTTCAGGCGGTCCTGCACGTGCAGTATTAGAATTAGCTGGAGTAAAAAATATTCTTTCTAAATCTTTAGGTAATAACAATTCTATGAACTTAGCTAAAGCTACTTTTGAAGGTTTAAAATCTTTAAAAACAGTTGAATATATGGCTAACAAAAGAGGAATTAGTATAGACCAGATTTATGGGAGGGCAGAATAATGGCTAAAGTTGTAATAACATTAGTTAAATCTCCTATAGGCTATGAAAAGTCTCAAAGAGATACTGTTGTAGCTTTAGGTTTCAAAAAGGGTAAAAGAGTTGTAGAACATGAAGCAACTCCTCAAATAAATGGAATGATAAATAAAATATCACACCTTCTTAAAGTTGAGTATAAGTGAGGGCTAGGAAATGGCACAAGAAAATACAAAAATATTAAGAGCTCCTAAAGGATCAAGCAAAAAACGTCACAGAGTAGGACGCGGTCAAGGTTCTGGTTGGGGTTGTACTGCAGGTAGAGGTGATAAAGGTGCACAATCTCGTGCTGGTTACAGCAGAAGAGCAGGTTTTGAAGGTGGACAAATGCCTTTACATAGAAGAATCCCAAAAAGCGGATTCACTAATGCAGCTTTCAAAAAATGTGTAAATGTTATCAATGTTGGAGATTTAGATTCAATTGGTAATGAAATAAGCAGAGATACTTTACTAAAATTAGGATTTTTATCATCTAAGAGAGATTATATAAAACTTCTTTCTATGGGTGAAGTAAAAAATGCTGTTACTATAACAGTTGATATGGCTAGTAAAAAAGCTATAGAAAAGATTGAAAAATCTGGCGGTAAAGTTATAATACATGAACGCAAAAAATATATTAGAAAGAAAGAAGATAAAAAGTCTTAAGGTAAACTATAATGTTGAAATCATTAACTAATATATTTAAGGTACAAGAATTAAGAAGTAGAATCCTATTTACTATTGTTGCTATATTAGTTTACAGAATAGGTAGTCATATTCCAACACCTGGTATAGATCCATCAGCATTATTGGGTTTCTTATCTTCATCACAAGGTGGTGGAGGTCTTTTAACTATTATGGATCTATTTTCCGGTGGTGCTTTATTTAGATTTTCTATATTAGCACTTGGTATCATGCCTTATATTTCTGCTTCCATTATTATGCAGCTTCTTGGTGTAGTTATACCTGCACTTGAAAGAATGCAAAAAGAAGGTGAAAGCGGTCGTAAAAAGATAAATCAGTATGTTAGATATCTAACACTTGTTCTTTGTGTAATACAATCTGCAGCTATGGCTAGTTGGATACAGAGTATAAATGAAGGTGCTATGATATTTATGAATCCTGGAATAGGATTTATATTATTAGTAGTTGTAACAGCTACTGCTGGTACCATGTTCTTGATGTGGCTAGGTGACCAAATTACAGAACGCGGCCTTGGTAACGGTATATCTGTTATAATTTTTGCTGGTATCGTTGCTCGTATTCCTGCTGGTGTTTATGATGTTATACAAAAAAGAGAAAGCGAATATTTAAATTCTTTAGTTATAGTTCTTTTCTTCATTATTTTCGCAATAGTAATCTTTTGTGTAGTTTATGAGGAAAGCGGACAGAGAAGAATTCCAGTACAATATGCTAAGCGTGTGGTTGGTAGAAAAGTATTCGGAGCTCAATCTACTCATATACCTTTCAAAATCAATCCATCAGGCGTTATACCTATAATATTTGCTTCTGCTCTAATGGCAATCCCTGCTCAAATAGCTAGTTTAACTAGAGGTGTTCAGTGGAGATGGTTAGATGCTTTACTTAGATTTTTCTCTTATGGCAGCTGGGCATATATTATTCTATATTGTCTTTTAGTTATAATGTTTGCTTATGTTTATACATCAGTACAGTTCAATCCTGATGATATAGCTGAGAATCTTAAGAAATCAGGCGGTTTTATACCAGGTTACAGACCAGGTACACAGACAGCGGAATATCTTAAAATAGTATTAAGCAGAATAACTATAGGTGGTTCCATATTCTTGGCAGCTATAGCAGTATTCCCTGATTTAATGTCTAAGATTCCTATATTTGCTCCTTTTAGAGGTACAAATAATTCGCTTGTTTATTTAATGGGTGGAACTTCAGTAATGATTAGTGTAAGTGTTGCTGTTGAGTTATTGAAACAAATAGAATCATATTTACAAATGCATAACTATGATGGCATATTAAAGAAATCTAAAGTTAGAAGGTAAACAAAAATGGCTGAGAGAGAAACTATAGAGATAGAGGGTACAGTAGTTGAACCTCTACCAAATGCTACTTTTAAAGTAGAGCTTGACAATGGTCATAAGATATTGGCACATATATCAGGTAAAATGCGTATGAATTTCATTCGTATACTTCCTGGTGATAAGGTAACTATAGAAATGTCTCCCTATGATTTGACAAAGGGTAGAATAATTTATCGTTATAAGTAATAAATTAAATGGAGATTAGTTACAATGAAAGTAAAAAGTTCTATAAAAAAACGCTGTAATGACTGTCAGATAGTTAAAAGAAAAGGCGTAGTTAGAGTTATATGTAAGAAAAACCCAAGACATAAACAAAAACAGAAGTAATTAATTTAAGGAGATAATTAATATGGCACGCTTAATGGGTGTTGAAATTAGAAACAATAAAAGAATAGAAATAGCCCTTACCGACATATATGGTATAGGTCGCACTCTTGCTCATGTTATTTGTGATAAAGCTAATATAGATTATTCTATCAAAGCTAAAGATTTAACAGACGCACAAATTACAGCTTTAAGAGATGCTATAGAAGCCACTACTAAAGTAGAAGGTGATTTACGTACAGAGCTTTATAATAACATAAAGCGTTTAAAAGACATTCACTCATATCGTGGAATGCGTCATATTAAGAGGCTTCCTGTACATGGTCAGCGTACTCGCACTAACTCACGTAATGCTAGAGGTGGTGGAGCTAGAAAAGCAATAGCTGGTAAGAAAAAAGCACCAGGTAAAAAATAATTAATGGGGGATAATAGTGGCTACTCAAAAAGGTAAAAAAACTCTAAAAGATAAAAAAATTAAAAAAGATAGAAAAGTTGAAGCTTTTGGTATAGTACATATAAAGGCTAGCTTTAATAATACAATAGTTACTATAACAGATAGAAATGGAGATACTTTATCTTGGGCTAGTGCAGGTTTAGATGGAGATTACAAAAGTAGTAAGAAATCTACACCTTTTGCTGCACAAGTTGCTAGTGAAAAAGCATCTAAAAAAGCTTATGAGATGGGTGTTAGAGAAGTAGAAGTTTATGTAAAAGGTCCAGGTATGGGTAGAGAAAGTTCTATCAGAGCAGTTGAAGCTTCTGGACTTAAAGTAAAACTTATTAAGGACGTTACTCCAATGCCTCATAACGGTTGCCGTCCTAGAAAAAGAAGAAGAATATAATTTTTGTATTTAAGTTGTATTAAATAGGAGATAAATAATATGGCAAGATATAGAGATGCTAGTTGTAGATTATGTCGTCGTGAAAAAACTAAACTTATGTTAAAAGGTGAAAGATGTCTTACTGCTAAATGTGCTATAACAAAAAAAAGAGATGTACCAGGTCCTAGTAACCGTAAAATGAAACAGTTATCAGAATATGGTATTCAGATGAGAGAAAAACAAAAAGTTAAACGTATTTATGGCGTTTTAGAAAAACAATTTAGAAATTATTATCATGAAGCTATTCGTGTAGCTGGTGTATCTGGTGAAAACTTACTTAGATTATTAGAATTACGTTTGGATAATGTTGTTTATAGACTTGGTCTTGCTAAAAGCAGAAATCAAGCTAGACAATTCGTAGCTCATGGTTTTATATCAGTAAATGGAAAAAGAATGACAGTTCCTTCATACTGTGTTAAAGTTGGTGATAAAGTTTCTATTACTGAAAGAGGTAATGCAGTAGCTGAGGTAAAAACTATTATAGAAGGTTTAAAAAGTGAATATGTTCCTGCTTGGTTAAGTTTAGATCTTTCTAATAAAACAGGTGAAATAGTTACTTTACCTATAAGAGAGCATATAGAGTATCCTATCAATGAACAGCTCATCATTGAGTACTATTCTAAGTAATGGAACTCTTTTATAAGAGGTATTATAAGAATGGCATTAAAAGAAATATTAGAATCTATTAGACATCCTCATAGAGTTACTTTTGAAAAGAAAGATTTAACTCCTACTTATGGTAAGTTTATTGCTCAGCCTTTTGAAAGAGGATATGCAGTTACAGTTGGTAATGCTTTAAGAAGAGTGTTGTTGTCTTCTATACCTGGTTATGCTATCACTGCTATTAAAATAGAAGGTGTTAGTAACGAATTTGAAAATGTACCTGGTATGAAAGAAGATACTATAGTTATGATTATGCATCTTAAAAATGTAGTAGTTTCTCTTCCTCCTCATTTGGATACTAAAACTATTCATATGAGAAAAGAAGGTCCTTGCACTATCACTGCTGGTGATTTGGTTGCAGATGATGCTGAAGCTCAAGTTCATAATCCAGACTATTATATAGCTACAATTGCTGAAGGTTACACTTTTGAAATGGATATTCAGATTGAGGGTGGATATAGTTATGTACCTGCTGAAATGAATGATGAATTGAGAGAAGATATTAATGCTATAGTTATTGATGCTATATACTCTCCTATTTTAAATGTTAAATATAATGTTGAACCTGTAAGAGTTGGACAACGTATAGATTATGGAAAACTTACTCTTGAAATAGAAACTAAGGGTAATGTGGCTCCTGAAAAAGCTTTGTCTCAGGCTGCTAAAATTTTAAGAGAAAATCTTAAACATTTTATGGACCCTGAAGAAGCTAATGGTGATGATGAAAAAATCGAAGAAACTCCTAAAGATTCTGTACTTGATTCTCTTAAGGGTAAACATATTGAAGAAGTAGAATTCTCTGTTAGAACTGCTAATTTCTTAATGGCTTCAGATTTGAAAACTTTGGATAAAATTGCTGTTAAAAGTGAGGCTAATTTGAATAGACTTGCTGGTGCTAATGAAATGATCATTGAGGAAATTAAAGAAAAACTTGCAGAGTTCGGTGCTCATCTTGGTATGAGAGGATAATATTAAAAAGTTAATAAACTTTTAAGGATAGGTAATATGAGACATAGAGTTACAGTTAAAAAATTTAATAGAACAAGTGCACATAAAAAAGCTATGCTTTCTAATATGCTTACTTCTCTTTTTAAATATGAAAAAATAGAAACTACTAAAGAAAAAGGTAGAGCTATTAAACAATTAGCTGATAAAATTATTTATAAAGCTAAAGTTGATAATGTTCATAATAGAAGAATGGTTGCTAAGTATGTTAAAGATAGAACTATACTTACTAAACTTTTCAAAGATATAGCTCCTAGATATGCTAATAAAAATGGCGGTTATGTAAGAAAAATTTTATCATATAAAAGATTCGGTGATGCTGCTGATATGTGTGTAGTTATGCTTTGCGAATCTGATAGCTCTTCTGTAAAAACTGAAAATAAATAATAATTAAACAAAAATAAACAAATCGGTTTATAAATCTAATATAAGCAAATTTTATTATATAAATAGTATCTTATGTGTGGTTATAGCGAATACTCGCTATAACTTTACATGAGTATTGTTTATGGAGGAATTATTATGCCTTTTCCAACAAAAAAACGTGTGAAAGTATCTAATGAAAATGAGGAAATTGAAACAGCTCCTGCTCAGGTGAAAAAAGTTGTGAGAAAAAGAGTGATAAAGCAGGTTGTTGCTGACTCTAATGAAGAAAATACAAATAATTCAGAAATTATACAGGAAAAAGAAGAACTTGATAAAGAAATTGAGACTAATGATGAAGTAAAAGAAGTTAAAAGACCTCATGATGTTCTTTATATTACTAAATTAAGTTGTTTGACTTTTGAAGAACTTTTAGAATTTGCTGAATCTTATGGTATTAAAAAAGATGCAAATAATAATATCAGACGTCAAGAGCTTATGCATGCTATATTGAAAGCTCAAATAGCTATGGAAGGTAAAATAGTTGCTGAAGGTACTTTAGAAACTTTGCAAGATGGTTTTGGATTTTTAAGATCTCAGAATAGTAATTATTTAGTTGGACCTGATGATATATATATTTCTCCTGCTCAAATTAGACTATTTGGACTTAGAACAGGTGATATTATTAGAGGTGAGGTGAGACCTCCTAAAGATAATGCTGGTGAAAAGTTTTTTGCTTTACTTAGAATAGAAAGTGTTAATGGTGAGGAACCTAATAATCTGTATAAAAGACCTCATTTCGATAAATTGACTCCTATTTTCCCTAATGAACGTATTGATTTGGAATTTTTACCTAATAAAATTTCTACTCGTATCATTAATTTAGTTTCTCCTATTGGTAAAGGTCAAAGAGGTTTGATTGTTGCACCTCCTAAAGCTGGTAAAACTATGATGCTTCAGGAAATTGCTAATGCTATTTGTAAAAATTATCCTGATATTAAATTATTCATACTTCTTATAGATGAACGTCCTGAAGAAGTTACTGATATGAAAAGACAAGTACCAGAGGCTGAAGTTGTAGCTTCTACTTTTGATGAAACTCCTGATAAGCATTGTCAGGTTTCTGAAATGGTATTAGAAAAAGCTAAACGTTTGGTAGAAAATAAACATGATGTTGTTATAATATTAGATTCTATTACAAGACTTTCAAGAGCTTATAACTTGGTTGTACCTGCAAGCGGTAAGGTATTAACAGGCGGTGTTGATTCTAATGCTTTGCATAAACCAAAAAGATTCTTCGGTGCAGCTCGTAATATTGAAGAAGGCGGTTCTCTTACTATTATTGCTTCTGCTTTGGTTGATACTGGCAGTAAAATGGACGATTATATTTATGAAGAGTTCAAAGGTACTGGTAATATGGAACTTCATTTAGATAGAAAACTTGCTAATAGAAGACTTTTCCCTGCTATTGATATTGATTCTTCTTCTACTAGAAGGGAAGATTTACTTCTTACTGAAGAAGAAAAGAATAAAATGTGGGCTTTAAGAAAATACATGCAGTCTCAGGGTATAGATGAGGATCAATTAATAGAAACTGTTATTGATAAAATGAATTCTACTAAGGACAATGCTGAGTTTTTAAAATTATTAAACTCTTAATTTATTGTTAGGATTTTATCAATATGTCGAAAAACTCTGAAGAAGAAGATAGAAAACTATTTGAGTTTTATTTAGAACATGGATATTTTCCTAATGATTTTAAAAGTTCAAAAAAAGATATAAAAAAAGAAAATATTCAAAAAATTGATAATAAAGAAATTGAAATAAAAAAAGAATCTGCTAATAATGATTTTGTTATTAGTGAAGAAGATAGAAATATGTTTTTAAGTGCAATTGAAAATCTCGATTGCACTAATCATTCTAAAAAATCTATTCAAGATAGAAAAATTAATATCAAATTTAAACCTAATATAAAAAATGTTATTCCAAAAGACAGACTTGATTTACATGGACTTACAAGTGATAGGGCATTGATAGAAGTTAAACATTTTATTTATGAATGTAAAAAGAATAGAGTAAGTCCTATTTTAATAATACATGGTAAAGGATTTGGAAGTGAAAACAGAATACCGGTATTAAAAAATCTAGTAGAGTATTATTTAGCAACAGAGGGAAAACATTATATAAAATATGCTGCTGATGCTCCTATACATCTTGGCGGAAGCGGAGCAAAAATAATTTTCTTGAATATATAGTTTTTAATTATATCTACTTACCGCACGCAGAATATAGCCAAAAACATAAATTTATTTTGAATTCAAATTCAATTATATTTTAAATTTTGTTTATCGTGCGTTAAATGCGTTTTTCATCTAATCAGCACTTGGGTGGGTGTTAAAATTTCTAATTAAGCCATAAAGATAATAAAAATAAACATTCAAAATATTATACTAAATATAAAAGGGTGGGATTTAGAATAAAGTTTTAAAATTTAAATTACATTTGCCCGCCCTTTAGGCTTTCTATTTTCTATGATATTATAATAATATTTTTCTTTTTTATTTTAACTGTTATTTTAGCTGCCCACCCAAAATTTTTTTTAATTTATTATCTACTTACCGCAAGCAGAATAAAACTAAAAACATAAATTTATTTTGAATTCAAATTCAATTATATTTTAAATTTTGTTTACCGTGCGTTTAAATCAATTATAAATCTAATTAATATTTGTTATGGTAAGTTATAAAACTAAATTCCTTTTTAATTGGAAGTATTAACCTTGAATGGGTTTTATGATTTTCATCATATATTTTTAAATGATTATGCGGTTCCAAATTTTGATTGAAAAGTCTTAAATCGCATAAAGCAAGTCCAAATCCTGCACTTTCACTGTTATCTAATTGTTCAGTGAAAAATTTTTCTACTAAATCATTATTATAATATTCTTTAAAAGTTAATCTTTTTGAATCTATTCTTGTTCTGCTTATCATTGTAAGAGGAGCATCATTAATTATTTCAAAATAAAGATCATTTTTATTTATTCTTGATATTAATTTGATAGTTAATTTGTTTCTCATATCATTATTATTTAATAATTGAGAATATTTTTTTTCATCTATTTCTATATTATTGTCAATATCTTTTATTAAATTATTTTCTAATTTGATGTATTCTTTTAATTTATTTTTAGTATCATCGTCTTTTAGTATATTAGAATATTCACTCATTATGTCATAATCATTAAAATATTCTTCATTTTCTATTTGACTTGTAAAATTAGGAAATTTTTCTTTTAATATTTTTATAGTAATGATATGTAAATACCTTGCTTTAATTGCATTGGAGATAAGTTCCATTATGATATATACAGCATCATTTGTATATTTATCTATATTATATTTTTTTAATATTTCTTCTACTATAAAAATAATTTTTTGTTTAGTAATATTATCAAGCCATATAATATTAAATTTTACAGGTTCTTTTTTATGATTTTTAATGTATTTTAATATATCTTCTATACTACTCTGGGCATCTATCATGATTTAATAATCTCTTTAGCTATACGTTCTAATACATTTTTTTCACCTAATGTATCTCTTACTCTAAGCAAATTAGTACTTACCTTTTTGTAATATTCTTTATCTGTTAAATATTTCATTATATAACTTGTAATAGCATTAGGGTTGCAGTCATTTTGTAATAATTCAGGAGCAGCTTCTTCATTAAGTAAAACATTAGGCATACCAACATATTTTATATTAGTAAGCAATTTTCCAAGGAAGAAAGTAATATGTGATATTTTATAGCATATTACCATAGGTTTTCCATAACAAGCAGCTAAAAGACTAGCAGTACCGCTTGACATAATTAAAGCATCAGAATAAGAATATACATAATCTTTATTATCACCATTCAATAAAGAATATGATACCCCTTCTAATATATTTTTGTAATTATCAATAATTTTTTTTATAGGTTCTGTATATTCCGGATATGCTATAGGTATAACAAATCTTATATTTGAAGAAAGCATATCATTAAGCATTTTCATAGCTTTAATAAATACAGGAGCCAATTTTGTTATTTCCTGATGTCTGCTTCCAAATAATACCCCAACAGTATAATCTTTTGGAGGCATATCCAATTTTGGAATTTCTCTATCATAATCTAAATCTGCGAACGGATGTCCGCTATACATTACATCACAGCCGTATTTTTTATATACCTCATAATCGAATAAGAAAGGTGTTATAATTTTTTTAGCTGAAAGTAATTTTTTAGCATTCCAAGCTCCCCATATACCAACATGAGGAGGAAAATAATACATATATGGTATATTATTAGCTTTACAATATTTAGCCAATAATAAATTAACGCCTTGATTATCTACTAAAAGCATTATATCAACTTTATTCTTTTTGAGATAATCTTGTAATATGTTGAAAGCACCTAATTTTTTGAAAGCATAAACCGGATTAGCCCCTTCAAATATTCCCATAGTAGATAATGTTGACATATCAGATAATATATTAACATTGGCTTTTTGCATTTCAACTCCGCCAAAGCCGTCTAATATTATAGAGGAGTCTAATTCCTTTATCTTTTTTGCCAATAAGGCACCTTGAATGTCGCCTGATACTTCGCCAGTAGCTATAAATATTCTCATAAGTTATTTTTTATAATTTGATTACACAGTTTTTCTAGGTGTAATTCCTCTTTTTGCCTTGGATATAAACTCTACTATATTTTTAGCTATTTCATTTAATGAATTGTCATTTAAATATGTATCTAAAAACTCTTGTTTAGTTTTATTCCAATTATACCATAAATCATAAGCTTCTTCTGCTTGAGATATTTGTTCAGATGTGAAACCAGCACGTCTCATACCAACTAAATTAAGTTTATAAACAATAGCCTCTCCAGCATGAGCAGTTAAAGCATAAGGTAATATATCTCTGCCAACAGCAGACATACCGCTTATCATAGCGTACTGTCCTATAGCACAGAATTGATGTACTACACAGTTACCAGATATAAAAGCACCTTTTTCTGCTCTTACATGTCCAGCTACTAAAGCCCCATTACATATTATAACATTATCTTGTATTTCGCAGTCATGGGCAACATGTCCTGTAGCCATTATATAACAGTTATTTCTTATAATAGTTTTAGCATTTTCTTTAGAAGCTCTATGTAAATTAGCAAATTCTCTAATTTCGTTATTGTCACCGATTTCAAGAAAACTTACTGTTTTTCTATCAAAATGTATATCCTGAGGTAAATTTCCTATTACTGCATGATCATGTATAATATTATTTTTACCTATAGTTGTATATTCTTTTATAACAGAATGAGCTCCAATAGTTGTATTTTCACCTATAGAAACTTCACCTTCTATAATTGCATAAGGTCCTATTTGAACATTATCAGCTATTTTAGCAGATTCTGAAATAATCGCAGTTTTATGTATATTATTTGGCATTTATTTTCCTTATTTTGTTAAAGCTAATTATTTTTCTATTTTCATAGCCTCTTTATCTACTAAGAACAATCCTAAATCTCCAGAACAAGCTAATTTGCCGTCAACTTTTACTTCTCCATGAGTTTTAAACAATGTTCCATTAAAAGCATCTACTGTTACATACATATCCATTACATCACCAGGTATAACAGGATTTTTAAATTTAACATTATCTATTTTAGCAAAGAACATGAATTTTTTTCCAAGTTCTTCAGGTTTTAATAATTTTGTATAGCAGTAAATACCAGAAGTTTGAGCTAATGCTTCAATCATTAAAACACCTGGCATGATAGGACTTTCAGGAAAATGTCCAGTAAATTGAGGTTCATTAAAAGTTACATTTTTTATTGCATGTATTTGTCCATCTTCGATACTTTCTACTTTATCCACAAGTAAGAAAGGATATCTATGAGGTAATAATTCCATTATTTTAGTTATATTAATTTTATCCATTATATAATCAATCCTTATATTAGTTTTTATTAAAAAAACAAATTTATAAAAAAATTATACCATATAACGGTAAAGTTACAAGCATAAAAATATATTATAAGTAGTATTATTATTTTAGATGAATGAAAGTGAATAGGAGATAAGTATTATAGTTATTGAAGATTAGAAAATTATAGAAAGTAAATAATTTATATATTTTATAATTGTATTTACTTTCAGATACAGAGAATAAACTATAATTTTATAGGCATTTTTGATGTATATTAAAATTATAGTTTTTCTCTGTTAATAATTCTGATAAAGTTTATAAAATTAAATATATAAATTTTTTATACATTAGCCATTTTGAAAATATTATAAACATCTTCTCTATTTAAAGCCCTAAAATGTTTAAACTCTAATTTACCGTCTTTGATGCATCTTCTTGTTAAATCCTCTAAAACTTCTTCGCTTTGTATTCCTACTCCTAATTCTGTAAAGTTGGTAGGCATATTTATTTGTTTGAAATATTCTATAGTTTTTTCTATTCCTTTGAGTCCTGTATCATCATCAATTCCCCAAACATTTTTTGAGTATTGAATGAATCTTTCTTTTTTGTCTTTTAGACAGTATTTAGCCCAAGATCCCCACATCACAGAAAGGCTTGCTCCATGTGCTGCATTAAATTTTGCACTTAATTCATGACCAAATTTATGAACTATAAAGTCAGCAGAAAGTCCAAGTCCTGTTAAAGTGTTATGCGATAAACTTCCGCACCACATAAGCTCGCTCATAGCATCATAATTAGTTTTATCTTTCATAGCTACTAAACCATTTTTTATAATAGTTCTTAAAATAGCTTCAGCAATAGCATCTGTTGTTTGATTATTGTCGCCGTTTACTGAGTTTTCGCTGTCTCCGAAATATCTGTCAAATGTATGCATAAGCATGTCAACTATTCCGCATGCTACTTGATAATATGGCAAAGTAAAAGTTAAGCAAGGATTCATTATGGCAAATTTAGGACGGTTAAATTCCGTAGGAAAGCCTCTTTTATCAATTGTTTCTTCGTTAGTGAGTACAGAAGAATTGCTTGTCTCGCTTCCTGCAGCTGCTATTGTGAGTATGCATCCTATAGGAAGGCTTTTTTCTAAAGTTTTTGTTTTAGTCCAAAATTCCCATATATCAGTATCTGGATTAGCTGCTCCATGTGCTATAGCTTTGGCAGTATCAATAGCACTTCCTCCTCCTATGCCAAGTATAAAGTCTGCTTTGAAATCTATTGCTTTTTTTACTCCTTCTCTGGCATGTGATAGGGTAGGGTTGGCAATGGCTCCTCCAAATAATTGATATTCTATATTTTCTTTTTTTAATATATTTTCTATCTTTTCTAATAATCCGCTTTCTTTTACGCTTTTTGTACCATAAACTATGAATACTTTTTTACCGCCGAAGTTTTTTATTTCTTTTGCTGTATTTTCTTCAGCGTCTTTTCCAAATATTACTTTTGTAGGGTTGTTGTATATAAAGCTTTGCATTTATTTTATCCTTAATGATTATTATTTTTTATTATTGAATTTATTTAATTATTCTATAATGCAAGTTACTTTTATTCAATAAAAAATTATTTACATACCCCGCCCTTTAAAATTTTTGGATTGTATTTAAAGTTTTAATTTTTTATTCTTTAAAGCAAAAATTGAAAAAGCACACCCACCCAAGCGGAGATTAGGTTTAAAATAAAAATAACGCACGCTGAACGAAACTATTTAATTTTATTCGATTATATAATTTAATAAATAAAAAGTTTATAGCTTCGTTTAACGTGCGTTAACAAAAATTTATATATAATAGGATTATTTCTTTAAGTCTTTGAAACTTAAAGCAGTGTATGATTTCTTATCCACTTTTAAAGTTTTTCCTATAACTTTCCTATAGTCTTTAGCAGGTATTCCTACACAAGGTCTTAAAGTAATGATATCTTTTTCTGTAATGATTTCACCTTTAAGCATAGCATGATTAAGATAAACGCCTCTTTTAGCATATACAAGTTCTTTCTTTTCTTGTTTGCTTAAAATATGTTCTTTCTTTTCAGCTGAAGCACCGCCAAGCATTGTTAAAGTATTATTTATAGATGTTACTAAATTGGACATTCCTTCAGTATCTAAACTTAAAATATGATCACCGCTTTCTTTTTCAGGAGTAATAGTGAAATGCTTCTCTATTATTTTAGCCCCTAAAGTAAGAGCTATAATAGGAGCTTCTATTCCTATAGTATGATCTGAATAACCTATTATGCAATTTTTAAATGTTTTTTTCATTACAGGTATTCTGTTTAATCTAGCATTTTCCATAGGAGTAGGATATTCAACAGAACAATGTAATAAAGCCACTTCATTATTTTTTAATATCTGTAATGCATTTTTGATGTCTTTATTAAGAGCCAAACCAGCAGAAAGTATTACAGGCTTTTTTGTCTTAGCAATAGCATCAAGAAGCGGTATATTATCTATATCGCAAGAAGCTATTTTTATAACAGGTATATCATAAAAATTTATGTCATTAACTGATTCTACAGAAAAAGGTGTGGTTATAAACATTATATTATTTTTTTTAGCTTCTTTTATTAGAGGTTCATACCATTCTTTTTTTAATATTATATTATCAACTCCATCAAGAGCATCTTCTTTTAATTTTAATATTTTAGTATATTCTTTTGGAGCAAATAAAGTTTTTTGTGTGAAGCTTTGAAATTTGATAGCATCAGCTTTAGCTTTTGCTGCCTCTTTAACCATTTGTATAGCCATTTCTAAACTGCCTTCATGATTACAGCCAGCTTCAGCTATTAAAAAATATCCTTTTTTACTTATTAAATCTTTTAATTTGATCATATTATTCATTTCCTAACAAAACAATTCAATATATTATCGAAATAGAATAATTAAATAATTAGTATTTTTGAAATAAAATAGGTAGGAAAAAAGTTATGCAAAAAAAAAATGAGCTGGTGATGGGACTTGAACCCGCAACCGGCTGATTACAAATCAGCTGCTCTGCCAATTGAGCTACACCAGCGAATTGATTGTTATTATACTACAACTATAAAAAATGTCAATAGATAAAAAATATTTTTTCGTTTTTTTATTAATTTTTTTGAAATTATTTATATGCTTCTGTATATAAAAAGAGCCTGACAATTATCAGACTCTTTTCATTATTTTTAATTATTATTTATTTTTCTATTAAAATTATTCTTCTCTGTCTTTTAATCCTTCAACCATATCAAGTTTATTTATATAATGCGTACTCATAATAGAAACTAAAAGTATTACAGCTATAAGAAGTACTATAGCAAGAAAATAACTTGAATTGTATACATGAGGTACAAAAGAGAATAACTTGCTTGAGAATGGTTTTTTTACCAAATACAATATTCCATAACCGGCAGCTATACCTAATGGAATTGCTACTATAACTTGTGTAATAGTTTCTTTTAATGAAGCTATCATAATCTCTTTAGTTGTATATCCCATAACTTTAAGAAGTGTGAATTCGTATCTTCTAGTAGCAAGTGTAATAACTCCAACCCCGTAAAGAGATGTAGCACCAAGTAAGAATGCTATAAATATAAGTATTTGTACAAGTAAATATATTGTAGCTATTTGATTTTTATATGCTTCATATTCATCATTTCTAAAACTGTAATATGATACTTCTTTTGTTTTATCTAATATATCTTTTACTTCTTCTCTTGAAACATCATCTTTTGTTTTTAAAAATAAATTGTTATAAGTATCTTTAACATCAAATGTTTTTTCAGCAAATTCTTTATCCATATAGATATAGAACATTCCCTGCTGATCAACAAATTGAGTAACCTTTACTCTTCTTGAAATACTATTTCCTATTGTATATAATTCTATTCCTATATAATCATTTTCTTTAACATTTAATTTCTCTGCTAAATATTTTGGTATCATTACAGAGTCTTCTTTGTTTGGATTATTTGGTATATCAAGAGATGAGAAACTGTCTTTATATATTAGAGTAGGTATATATAAACTCTCTCCTTCATCTTTGAAAGCAGGATATATTCTTGATTGATAAATAGCAGCTTTATCAAAATATTGTATGCTTGAATTAGTTAATATATCAGCGTTATCTTCCCATTTAGTAGGATTTACTGTTGCAGTTACATCATATAAAGCAAATTTCTCATATAAAGTATACAAGAAATAATCAAATGAATTATTGAATCCCTGAGCAAATATAGTCATACTAATAGCAGCAAACATACCCCAAAGAGAGGCTAAATATCTTGTTTTGCTTCTTGATGCATTTTTTATTGCATATCTTGTATTGAAAGATAATTTATTCCATAATTTGAATTTTTCTATAAATGTTTTTCCAGCACCTTTAGGAGGTTCTCCTCTCATTGATTGAGCAGGATTCAATTTTAATATTGATACTGCAGCTAAAAGATTAGAGAATATACATACAAATAATATTATTAAAGCTGATATTATCCATAAATCTATATAAATATTGTATGTAAAATTAGGCATATCAAATATATTTCCAAGAGCATTAAATATAGGAGGAAGTAAGAATTTACTTGCTATAAATGCTAAAAGTATACCAAAGAATGATACCAAGAAAGAATATTTAATATACATAAACATTATAGAAAAATCTGTCAAACCTATAGCCTTCATTATACCTATTTGTTTTCTTTCAACAGCAACATTTCTCCTTTGTATGATGTACAAAAGAAGTATTGCCATAAGAAGAAGTATAGAAGGACAAATATATGAGAATGAATCTATTTGAAGCAATGTTTGTTCATAGTTTACGTAATTAACTGATTGTTCTCTGTCTGTGAAAAAGAATATTTTTTGTTTTAATTTAGTTCTTATTAAATTTTCAGTATTATTTTTATTAACATCTTCTTTATATTTTACATATATAGAATTGTAAGGCACATATTTAAAATG
The DNA here is from genome assembly GCF_036997785.1 of Brachyspira pulli. Lineage (NCBI taxonomy): Bacteria > Pseudomonadati > Spirochaetota > Spirochaetia > Brachyspirales > Brachyspiraceae > Brachyspira > Brachyspira pulli. The sequence goes on along the minus strand of NZ_JAWLQI010000024.1, from coordinate 2,784 downwards.
TTCCTCATTTACTTCTATAACAGCAAAATCTTTAGCTTCAGAAGCAGTACTAGCTCCGTCTTTAAACAAAAATACATAATTAGGATATGAAACTAAAGCCACTATAGTAAATGAATTAGTTTTATCATTAAAACTTAATTCTACAGTATCGCCTAATTTTAAAGAATTGGCATCTGCAAAATTTTTGTTAATAGCTATTTCATTAGTTTCTAAATCGTATTTTCCTTCATATAGATACGGTTTGTTAATTCTATTTTCTGAATTATCAGTTCCATATATGATAGCATCAATATTATCTATTTTACCTTGGAATCTATGTTTGGCTTCAACTTTATCAATGCCGTTCATATCTTCTAATACTTTAATATCATTTGTATCAAACATTCCAAATAATACTAAATCATCTAAAACATTTTCTTCAAAATAGTTTTCAGCAGCTAATTTGAAATCTCTATACACTGTTTTTACAGCAACAAAGAAAAGTACAGCCAAAGTTACTATAAATACAGCTGACATAAATATTGCAAGTTGTTTATTTATTTTTCTAAATAAAAGTTTAGTTTTTATGTTTATCATGATAGATTATTTATCCATTTTATTATAATAGTTTTTTACCACTCTATATCTTCAGGATTTAGAGGGTTCTCTACATCATATCTGTCTAATACTTCACCGCTAAGTATTTTAACTACAGTATCAGCCATTTTAGCTATTTCTTTACTATGGGTTATTAATACTATGCTTGTACCAAAATTTCTATTTAAATCTCTTAATATTTTCAAAGCCATAACACCAGTTTTATTATCCAATGCTCCAGTAGGCTCATCGCATAATACAACTTTAGGTTTTTTAGCTATAGCACGTGCAATACTTACACGCTGCTGCTCTCCTCCTGATAATTCAGTAGGGTAGTGTTTAATTCTGTTTTCAAGTCCTAATAATTTTAGAGCTTCCTCTGCATTGCTGCGTGAAAGTCCTGTTATCTCTGTTGAAAACTCTACATTTTCAATAGCAGTCAAATTTGGAAGTAAATTATAACTTTGGAAAACGAAACCTATATTTTCTCTTCTGAATTTTGCTAATTTTTTGTTGCTGTAATGAGAAATATCTTCTCCTAAAAATAATACCTGTCCGCTTGTAGGTTTATCCAAAGCACCCAAAATATTGAGCAATGTACTTTTACCGGAACCGCTAGGTCCTAATATTGCAGTAAGTTTTCCTTCTTCTATTGTAAGATTAACTGATTTTAATGCCTGAGTGGCACCGCCTCCATGTCCATATACTTTGCTTATTTCTTTTATTTCATAAAGATAACTCATTATATAAAATCCCGTAAATATTATTTATTAACCTTTATAGCTGCTGTTTGTTTTTCCATTCTTCAACAGCTATGCTTACAATCTCTTTTGCACATTCTTTTTTACTTAAGATAGGATATGATTTATATCTGCCGTCTCTAAAGAAAATAGTTATTTTATTAGTATCCTTTCCAATAGCATCTTTTATCTTATTTGCTACTATCATATCTGCATTTTTTCTATTCATCTTATCAACAGCATAATTTTTTAATTCATCATCAGTTTCTGCAGTTTCAGCTGCAAAAGATACTATTAATGTACCTTTTTTCTTTTTGTCTTTTGTAGATGCTAGTATATCATCATTTTCAATTAATTCTATACTATTTAAATTTTGTTTTTTTACCTTTTTATCATAAGATACTGCTGGTCTGAAATCTAAAGGAGCTGCTGCCATTATAAGTATATCTGTGTTATCTAATTCATTTAATACAGCTTCCTGTAATTGTTTTGTAGTATCTACTTTTATTTTCTTATCATTTGAATGTATATTTAAATTAGTATTTACTTCCCCCTCTATATATGTAGATATTCCGCCGTTTGAAGCTATTTCTTCATATATAGAAGCCCCCATTTTCCCGCTTGAATTATTAGTGATATATCTTATAGGGTCTATCCATTCTTTAGTAGCCCCTGAAGTTATTGTAAATTTGATATTTTGATATTTATTATCATTGCTTGTAATTTTTTTAATTATTGTTTCAAGTTCCGCTAATCTTCCTACCCCTTTATCATTACATGCCATATTTCCGCTTTCTGGTTCTATTAATTCATACTCAAGTTCTTCTATCATGTATTTTACATTTTTTTGAGTAGCTTTATTAAGCCACATATGAGTATTCATAGCCGGAGCGAAATATTTCTTTTTAGTATAGGCACAAGCTATTGTACTTATGGCATCATCGCATATACCATTAGCTATTTTACCTATAATATTAGCATCAGCGGGAGCTATTAATAATATATCAGTTTCTTTATTTATATTTATATGTCTTAGAACATCATCTTCCTGCCATATATCAGTTATAACATGATTGCTGCTCATTGTTTCCAATGCTTTTACGCCAACCATATTTTGTGCATTTTTGGTGACAGCACAAATAATTTCATGTCCTTGTTTTTTTAACATACTCACTAACATTGGTGTTTTGTATGCTGATATTGAGCTTGTAACAGCAAGCAAAATTCTCATAGTCTGTATATAACTTTAATTGTTCCCTTTACAAAATTTAATATTCTATAATTATATACTACTATAAATAAAAAAATAGTCTATATATTTTTTGATTTTTTATATATCTTTTTACACAAAATTTTTAAAAAAAGTATTTTTAAAAAAATAAAAACGAATATATACATTTTTATTAATTTTAATTAAAACTTTTAATGCTTATTATAGAAAAAAATATATGAGTTTATGCTTTATTTT